>JAYSZC010000989.1:0-2727 GCA_043738235.1 Lewinellaceae bacterium
CATCGGGGCGCTGCCCCTTTTGTTAGCCGGTTCCAGATGCGATGCCTCTCGTAAATGTCTTACATTAAAAACTGCTGCCTAAACTAATTTTGCACACTACTTAAGTAAAAATGCAAAATTGCAAAGGGCAAATTGGCTACTCACCCTAAACTTGCCTTTTGTTCTTTGCCTTTTGCCTTTTTATTTAGTTCTGGTATACTTCAATTCTATTTTCGCCGGAAATGTAAGGCTTTTCGGGCCGTACAAAATAGAGCGCATGGCCGTCCTGCTTTGGGCATTGATATTGAGGTATATGGTTTTTTTCTTGATGTCGCTTCCTGCGGGCAAGTCTACCAACTCCTGTAAATAGTCGGACAAGTTATGGTGGTATCGTGTGATGCCATCGGACTCTTTATTCGGATTGCCACCAAAATTAAGATATCCACCCAATAAATTGATGGAATTATACACATCCGAAATCAGGTCGAACGTCGTGTCGGCTACTACTCTGGAAATCACTAACTGGTTGGAGGGGACCAGTACGGCTATTTCCTCGGGAAGCATGTTATTGACCGCCAGTACCAGATCGGCCTTGTTGACGGCGATATTTTCCAGCCGGTCTACGTATGGTATTTCAATTTTTACTTTCAAACCCTGTGCGCCCTGCAAATACAGCAGGTCATTCGCTTCCTGGCCTATTTGCTGGCCGGCAGCGCTGGAGCCGTAATCGTGGGTGAAGTTAGAAAACTTATTGCTGCCCTGGAAAAAATAATCGAAGCTGCGCTTGATCGTATCCGACTCCGTATAATACAAACGGATGCGGCTGAAATTTTCGTCATTCAGGCTGATGGGCAGGATAAGTCCCGGTCTGGCGTTGGAAGTACAACTGATTTTCAGACCGCGTATTTTATTGTAGAACAGGGTGTCTTTTGAAATAGACGCACTATCGTACCCCATGAGTTCTCTTCCAAAATCGTCGTTTAAACGCAGGCGAAGATACGCGCCCCGGTTAGTGACGGAAAACAGGCTGTCGAGCCTGCTCGGTTTTGGCAGCAGGTTATCGATCCTGCCAATTTCCGTGCCGGCCGGCAGCGACTGGTTTGAATAATACACGCCGCCCAGATCAATCTTCGATCCTTCGTCTATACGGTGTACCAGCAGGGTTTGCGGCTGTAGTGTATCGCCGTATAAACCCGTTCCACCGTATCGTAAAAACATAACAATGGAGTCATATCGCAGGGTGGAACTCAAGGCAGTGGGCACGCCCGGTTGAAAAAGCGCATAAATATCGGCGCTTGTTTTACCAAAATAGGGGTCATCCATCGCTCCGCACAGAAAATAACTGGCTGTGGAAGTCAGATCGGAGGTAACCAGACTGTCTTCCCGGACGACCGTGCAACGCAGGGACAGGGTATCGGTAAATTCATAATCGGCCAACTGGTCATCCAGTAATTCGGCGCCGAACGGGCTTGAACGGGTACAGGCAGTCCAGGCAAACAATGCCATCACAAGCAGTGCGGTGATGAGGGGGAGTTTTTGTTTCATGTTTATGGTAAAGAGCATAATACGAGGGAACCCGGAGACGTACCCCGGGATCCCTCGCCGATATTCTGAATTGATCTTTTTGATAAGCAACACTGAAAAGCCCTATTGAGGCACTTCGGCTTCGAGCAGGCTGCGGAAAAATTCGCCATGATTTGCGAGCATTTCCTCCGTTCCCTTCCAGGGGAGTATCGGTTTGTCCTGCGCGACGGACAGGTAATCAACGCTGGTATCCACCGATTCGCTGCCGATGATCAGTGCGTCGGCAAAAGTGGCGGCGCCTTTGTGCATCGAAATACCGTCTCCATCGCGGAATGCTTCCAGGTCGTTTTTCGACAGGTTGTTGATGGCCGCTTTTTCCATAAAGCGGTCGCCGCCTTCGCGTTCACGGGGTGTTCCGTACACGGAGTACACAATTTGTGAATTGGCGAAAATCGGCTCCGTCCGGTACGCCGTCCGCAAATAAAGCGGAATCAGGCTTGTCATCCAGCCAATGCACAAAACGATGTCGGGCGCCCATCCGAATTTTTTGACGGTCTCGATCGCTCCTTTGCAGAAAAAGGCGGCGCGGTCGGGATTGTCTTCGAAAGGTTGATCGTCTTCGTCTTCAAAAATCGCTTTCCGTTTGAAAAAATCTTCGTTGTCGAGGAAATAAACCTGTAAACGGGAATTGGGTAGGGAGGCTACTTTAATGATGAGCGGGTAATCGTCGTCATCAACAATAATATTCATCCCGGAAAGGCGCACTACTTCGTGCAGTCGGTGGCGACGCTCATTTACGACGCCATAACGCGGCATTAAAATCCGCAATTCGTACCCGGTGTCCTGCAAATATTTTGGCAGTTTTGCCACTAATGCTGATATTTCAGGGCCTTCTGTATAAGGCTCCAGTTCCTGGGTGATGATAAGCAAACGCTTCTTTTCCATGTATCAAATAACCAGACTTGATGTGAGTATAAATTTCCTGTAAGCACTACTGCCGGCCTGCTTCCAAACGACTAAAAAAAGGGCGCGTAGAAGTTAATCCGGCAGAAAGGGTCATTTGGCGAAACCTTTGTTCAGCCAAATCCGGTGCAAAAGTATAAAAATTTGTGGGTTATTTTTGTATCCGAAGGTGGGATAAAATTATTAAGATGCAATTTTGGTTGAAATTTGACATGCTGTGTGTGTTTGAAACGATGCCTGATAAAGGTTGATGAGGGTTTA
>JAYSZC010000990.1:0-2724 GCA_043738235.1 Lewinellaceae bacterium
GTGTACGACAACGTCAGCACCTTGGAATCCCAGGTTCTGTCCGTAAACCAGTCCATATTCTGATACTGCACAATCACGGCGATCCGGTTGGAATACAAAACGTCGGACACCGATAATTTGAAGGTAGACAGTTTGTTCGGCGACACTTTTTGGATGCCTGCGCTCACCTGCGCCAGGTCGCGGATGATAAAAAGCCCCCAGACCATTTTGGACTGATAATATCCGCCGAGCTCGGCAGACCAGCCTTTTTTCCCCAGCGTGAAACTATTGCTCACGTTGATATCCCAGGAAGTGTAGGAATTCAGCAGGTTGCCGCCCTGAAATGGGCTGGTGTACCCGTTCCAGTACAGGTTTCCGTTGATTTGGCTGGTCATCCATTGTTGAATGCGCAAGGGCATGGAAGCCGCCAGACTGACCTGGTCAAAATTTTGCAGGTTGGCGGGGGTCTGGTACGAAATTCTGGTGCTGTCATCCTGCACAAAAACGTCGGTAATCACCTCTTTACTTTGTGTGTAAGAAAGCGTCGTACTGTATTGACTATCAAAGGTATGGCCCAGTTCAAACGAATTGGTCAGCACAGGTTTGAGCGCCGGATCGCCCACCACGTAGGTATAAGGGCATTATCTGTTTCCACCATACTTGATTTCAGGCCCGCTTCCCATTTCGCCTCTTTTTTGAGCGGGTGTACATAATCGGCTTTCAATGATCGTACGGACAGTTGGCCGCGCTGATCGGTGTGTAACGTATAATCGGGCGCCGGGTTGCCCACAGCGCTGAATTGTCGGGTGATAAAGTTCTGATCGGCGTGTGAATTAAAATTGCCGTAGTCGGCATCCATGGTCAGTTCCTTTCCGCTGCTGTCGATGGTATGTTTGAAATTGACGTTGCCAAAACCGTTGAATCGTTTGTCTTTCAGGATGTTATCCGTTTCGGTCGTGTATTGCAGCGCTCCTTCGGGGTTGGTAATAATGGCATTGGTAAAGCCGTCCCTGGTGTTGCGAAAGAGGTTGCCGTTGAACATCACGCCGATGACCGTTTTTTTGCCGGCGTAAAAATCGGCGCCGAATTTCCCGTTGTGGCTCCTGATCGGTTGTTTGATAAAAGAAGTCTGGTCGAACACCGATTCCAGCGAGTGGTCGGCATTAAAAAATTTGCGGTTGATGTAAAAACGGGTAAAACCCTTGGGCTGCGAATAGGAGTAATTGCCGAACAGGTTCCATTTCTTTTTCCTGAAATTCAGGTTGGTACTGCCCGAAGGTTTTGTATAAAAACCCTGTCCCAGGCTCAGTGCAACGTTGCCGTTGAGGCCCTGTCGCTGGTCTTTTTTAAACCGGATATTAATGATCCCGGCATTTCCGGCGGCGTCGTATTTGGCGGAAGGATTGGTTATAATTTCAATACGATCAATATTGGTCGATGGAATGCCTTTCAGGTAATTAATCAGGTCGGCGCCCGAAAGCGGGGATGGTTTGCCGTCGATCATCACAATCACGCCTTGTTTGCCTTTGAGGCTGATCGACGTTTCCTGATTAACCACCACCCCCGGCGCACGCTCCAGCACTTCCAGGATGGAACTGCCCGCCGAAACGATGCTGTTTTCCACATTTAGCACCAACTTGTCCAGATGCCTTTCCATGAACGGTTTTTTGTGCGCTACCGTCACTTCCGCCAGCATATTTGCCGATTTTTCCAAATGGAAAGGCGGCAGATCGATCCTGCTCCGCGCCGCATCTATCACAACCGGCCCGGTTTGATGCTTTTGGTAACCCATCAGAAAGGCCGTTACAAAATAAGTACCGAACCTGATTTCATCGACCACGGCGATGCCCTGCTGAAATGCACCCAATCAATCAGTAGCGCCCAAAAGTCAAAATCGCATGTCCAGCATTAAAACAATATAGATATACGGAGCATCGGGGAAGGTAAATGACCGGATGAGGTCGTAGCGCGGTTTGAAGCATCATCCTGTTTTTCATTACTTGTTATAAGGCATATTTTTATCATGTCTGGCATTTTGCCGTCAAACTTGTATTTTTGCGGCACAGTGGAGACCGGAAACCACGACAAAAACGGGGCGGAACTGAAAAGCCAAACGAGTAAGACTCTTGCACGATATGCGTTTATTTGTTTTAATCACGGGGCTATTTTGCTTCACAAGTGTTGTATTTTCCCAAAGTCCGCTACCCAAAGGCAGTTCCCAGTTAAACGTGGGAGTCGGTCTTTCCAGCTGGGGCATCCCTTTCTACCTGGGGTTTGACGCAGGCATGAAAAATGATTTTTCCCTGGGTGCGGAAGTCTCCTTTCGGCACAACTATGAAAACTGGAAACAGAACAGGTATCGCCACAACATCATCGGTCTTTCCGGCAATGCCAATTACCACTTCAACCGCGTGTTCGGTATGACGCCCCGGTGGGATTTGTACGCAGGACTGAATATCGGTTTTTATATCTGGAATTACGCGCCGGATTACGACGGCAAAAAAACCTCCGGCCTGGGCCTGGGAGCACAGGTTGGCGGTCGATATTACTTTTCCAGCAAAGCGGGTATCAACTTCGAGTTTGGCAGCGGAAATGCCTTTTCAGGCGGTAAAGTTGGGTTGTCGTTCAGGTTATAAGTAAAAGGGCAAAATTGCAAACATCAATGCTCCGCTCAAAAAGCGGGGGATTTTTAACGAATTCAAGCGGCTAAAGCGCCATAATAATGAAGTGCGTCAATTTCGTCTT
>JAYSZC010000991.1:0-2720 GCA_043738235.1 Lewinellaceae bacterium
GAAATATATCGCTGCGGCAAACACCCGCAAATCGTGCAGGTGAGTCTTCCGGCTGCCACCACTATGCCGCTTTCCCACCCGTATTACCGGCCTGTTTTACGCGCTGCAGCGGAAATGAATTTGGTTGTCGCGTTGCATTTTCGCCAACCCGGCATTTCGGCGCCACCTGTGACGCCAGTAGGGACGCCGTCTTTTCACATCGATTATCATACGCTGATTAGTTTGCCCTATATGTCGCAATTAGTGATGCTGGTCACTTCCGGGGTATTCGAGGAATTACCCAATCTTAAAATTCTGCTGATGGAAGGCGGTTTTATATGGGTAATCCATTTGCTGTGGCGTTTTGACAAAGATTTCAAATCATTGTACAGGCAAGTGCCGGAATTAAAAAAACTGCCTTCGGAATATATCCGTCAGCACTTTAAATTCGGGGTACAACCCATTTATGAACCGCGCGAAGCTGCTATGCTGCACCAGGTTATCGAAGCAGGTGAATTGCAAAAAAACCTGGTGTTCGGCAGCGATTACCCGCACTGGGATGCCGACGAACCGGAATTTGTCATGCGGTTCCTGAAAGAAGAGTGGCGACAGGCGGTTTTTTACGACAATATGGCGGGATGGTATAAGGGAATCAAGTAGTTATCCGTTTAAATGAAAAAGCGCTATTTTTTTTGCCAGGAAACGGAAATACAGGAGCATATATTTCTGATTCGCAACATCGGCGGGCGATCAATAGGCGCGACCCGGCTGAATGGTCGCATTTGTATCCTGCTCAATTACTGTCCCCATGCGGGCGCTCAGATATGTAAAGGATCAGTGGAATCTGCACTGCTGACCGGCCCCGACCAATCTGTAAACCTTGACTGCTCGCGACCACTTTTACGTTGCCCCTGGCATGGCTGGGAATTCGATCTGGAAAGCGGGCGGACGGTGTTTGAGTCCAAAATGAGGCTGGCATTTTTAGAATATGAACTGGAGGGAGCGGAGGTTTTCGTTTGGATCAATCGTCCTTACGGATAATAAACCCCGGCCTTGCCTTTACTTCCTCATAAATCCGCCAGATATATTCCGCCACAATACCCATACAAAACAAAACCAGGCCGTTGAAAAAAGCGACCATGGCAACGATGGTGGTCCAGCCAGGTATCTGAAAACCGAACAAACGGCTGTGCGCAAAAAACCGGGCATAGATCAGTACCGGAATGGCTAAAAGGCACAACAGGGAAATCCACAAACCCAGTCCGGTGATGGCTCGGATGGGAAATGAAGAAGATGCGAAAAAGGTGTCTTTGGCAAGCCGCACCTTTTTTTTCCAGGTCCAGCGCGACTTGCCCACACGTGGTGGCCGGTCGTACGGGATATAAACCGGATCGAATCCCAGACGCAGTACTTCTACAACCGAAGACGTATGAATGGGATGAATCCGGGTATTCATAATATCGATGATCTCGCGGTCGGCTAAAAAACCATCTGTGCCGCCGGGCGGGAAACTCACATCCGACAGGTTATTCATGATTTTGTAGTACAGGTTGGATAAAAAATCGCTGAGCCAGCCGTCATTTCTGGTAGCCCGGTACGAAATAACGAGTTTGTGTCCGGCTTCCCATTGGCGGTAACATTCCACCATCGTATCTAAAGGGCGCTGCAAATCATCGTGCATGGAAGATATGCAAGCGCCTTTACACACGGAAAAACCTGCGAAAAGCACATAAGGCGGCGTATAATTGCGGCTTAATCGGAATGCCCGCACACGGGGATCTGCCTGGGCCAATTGTTGCGCCAATGCCCAGGAACTGTCTTTGGAACCATCGTCGATGAGGAGAATTTCAAATGGAATGTTTTCCGCTTCCAGCCGCGTAGCGATGGCTTCATAAGCCGGACGGAGGCGTTTTTCGCTCTGAAAGACAGGAATTACCAGAGACATCAGTTTGGGATTTGCGCTTTGTTCCATACTAAGTAGTTATTAGTTATTGGTTATTTTTTATTTGTTATTTGTGGTGATAATCAAGCATTTACACGCATTGATTTACATTGCTTTTTGCCCGTTGCAATTTTGCCCTTTTGCTTATGATCATCTACATTGTACATGCAAAGAAACTAAGCCCTTTACCAAAATGAATAAAACAATGACACCACATTATTTGAATTTTAATAAAATCGGCCACGCAGCGGAAGGCTACCTCGCTATTGCGGAATTCGAAAAGGATCTTCCTTTCCTGCCCAAACGCACTTTCTGGACCTATTACACCCCGAATGAAGTGGTGCGGGGACGTCATGCACACTACCGCACGGAAATGGTGCTGATTGCGTTGAGCGGCCGTATCGACTTACAGGTGGAAACATATCAGGGAGATACCGCGCATTTTGTCCTCGACCACCCCGAAACAGGCGTGTACCTGCCGGCGCTTTGCTGGCACACCATGCAGTATTCTCACAACGCCGTGCAATTGGTTTTTACCTCCACGGTGTACGACCCGAACGATTACATCCGCTCCTATGAGGATTTCACCCATTTGAAAAATGTCTGATGGCGCAGGTTCCCTTTTTTTCATTTGCCGCTATGCACCATGCGCTGGGAGAAGCGCCTTTTGATGTATTTCGCCGCTTCTGGGAACAGCAATGGTACATCCTGGGCGCATCCGTTGCGGCGTTTGAAACGACGTATGCCCACTGGAACGGGACGAAGCACTGTGTCGGGGTGGCTAATGGATTAGACGCCC
>JAYSZC010000992.1:0-6851 GCA_043738235.1 Lewinellaceae bacterium
TTTATTTCGTTTTCGCTACCAGAAACTTTCCAGGTTTTAAAACCTGGAAAGTTTAGCACTCGATAAAAAATAAAATTTGGTTCTTTTTTTCAGTCCGATTCCTCCTGACAACCCCCTATTCATATTCAATCCCTTCGGGATTTTGAGATCGTGCTAACCAGTTACTTAAATTTTAATAAACCTAAATATGCCAAAACCCGCATCAGGTAATACCCCAAATCGAATTTTTGATCTGTTTCTCCCCAATTGGCATGATCGGCGTGATCGTGGTGATTGGCATGCCAACCTTCTCCGAAGGCTAAGTAAGCCAGAAAAGTATTGTTCCTGGCCTGGTGATAAGCGGCGCCCGCAGTCCCCGTCAGGTGTGCAAAAGAATTGATCGAATCGCCGAGGTTATAAACGATGACCATGGTCAACCAGGTGGCAACGATGCCCGTTATTCCGAAACACAAGTACGCAAAACCCAGTAACACGGTCGCATACGCCCACATAATCCATTGATAAACAAACTTTTGACTCAGCCATAAACAAAAACGATCTTGTTGAATATCAATGGCTTTATCGTTGTATTGCTGATTGGTTCTGGGCCGCCGGTAAGCGTCGAAGTACATCCTGAAAACCCCAGACAACGCATAAACCACACAAATAAAAACATTTCCGGTCTGAATATACCAGCCGCAATGCGCGTACCAAAACCCGTCCAGCACCGGCGAATGCGGATCGCCTGCTCTGTCCACAAACTGATGGTGTTGCCGGTGTGTACCCACCCATTGCACAGGAGTACCCGCAGGCAAGGCCAAAATGAGCAACACTTTTCTAAAAAATGGCTGTAAAATGGCTACCCGGTGCGTCAATATCCGGTGATACGTGACGGATACGCTTACACCGCCGATACAATAAAGGACAAAACAATAAATGAATAACGCCATTTTAAAAGTAGGTGTGCAAAATAGTTAATGCTAAATCTTGTGAAACTCATTGATTTACATTGCTTTTTGCCCTTTGCAATTTTGCCCTTTTCCTTAGATTCAATAATTCCCCAGTTCCACCAACTGCATCTTGTACAAACGCGCCACAATCCGCGCCGTTTTTACGATCCGCCTGGCAACGTCCATAGTCATACGCGGGTGGTTCAATGCTTTTTCCAGGTTTTTAAAATGCCCTTCGTCTGCAACGCCATGATAGGTAAAAAATGAAACCTGATCATCACGCAAACCCAGTTGCTCCTGTATCATGGCGCCCCAGAATGCCGCCAGCCGGTTGCCTATGCCCTCGATAATAAACATGGCGCCCAACAGGTCTATCGGATTCGCCTGGCCGGCCTGATGAAACATAAACGCGCTAAGTGCCTGACTACCAATATTTTTCTCGGCATGTAACAAATCCTCCAGGTCTTCTCCAAGCGCCACATAATTGCGTTCCAGCATCTGGTAATCTTTGTGCTCGGCAGCAGTATGGACGATAAAAGCCGAGCGCAATTCAAACAGATCGATACTGATATTGGAAGCGGCCCGTGAAATCCACTGCGAACCGTCGATCACCTGCTGGCGCAGGTCTTTCAGCAAAAGTTTATAGTCTTCTATGCTGAGGTGCCCTTCGTGGATTTTCCTGACAATCGGAACACCCAGTAGTTCCGTTTCAAAATCGACCCAGACATGGGTTAGTTGACGCACCAGCCATTCTGCTACCTCGCTTTGTTCCAGTTCCAGCCTGGGCGCCTCAATCTCCCGCACCGGAAAGGATTTTTGACTTTTCTCCTGCGGCATACTGACTGTAAACTGCATAAAAGAAGTAATAGACTGCCCGCTTTCTGGCACCATACACAGGATGGTATCGCCGTCTTTGAGTCGCCCGCTTTTGAACAATTCATCCACCATAATAAAAATGGATGCCGAGCCTGTGTTGCCTTTGGTTGTCAGGTTGCTGAACCATTTGTTTTCCTCGATCACTACCCCGCCTTTGGCCAGCAAATCGCGGATCGGCTGCACGAATATTTCTGAAGAGTAATGACAGCACAGCCAGTCGATCTTTTTGGGGTTGATTTTGCCTTCGTCGATGAGTTCAAAAAAGTGCGTTACACCGTTTTGAATCACCTGGTCCAACTGGCGAATGTCCTGTTTCAGGTTCATGGCGCCAGCCTGTACGGCTGCCTCATAATGGTCATAGTCGAGCCACGATTGTTCATCCGTCGGTGTGTTTTTACCTATGTACATGCACAATGGGAAATCATTGGCAAAGGATTTGAGCGCCACCCATTCAATTTTCAAGGCAGGCCGGGTTACCGGCTTTTTGTTTTCCAGTAAAAAAGCCCCCGCTCCATCCGAGAGCATCCAGCGCAAAAATTCGGTATCGAAAGGCACCGACTTCAAATGTTGCGCATCATAACGCGAAGACTTGAACAGGCGGCTCGGCAGGTCGCTGCCCACACACACGGCATTCGATTTTTCGCCGCTTCTCAGTTGCTGGAAAGCCGTCTGAATCGCCATCACGCCGCTCGAGCATACGCTCTGGAAACTCGCCAGTTCGCAACGCCCTAAATCGGAACGTGCATGAACAGTGCTGGCAAAACCTGGAATTGGCAAGTCTCCCTGGGTGGTGCCAGTTGCCAGCATCTGCACTTTTTTTGGATCGAAACTGACCGCTTGCAGTGCATTTTGTAGTGCAAAAGCCGCCAAGTCGGCATTCTGATACAATGTTTTCTGGTTTTTATCAATGGCATAATGGCGCGCCTGGATGCCGTTTTGTTTCAATACCCGGTTTTTAGCAACGCTTGGGTTGCCGTTGATACGTCCCAGATAATCCTCCATTTCGTCATTGGAAATCGGTTGGCCTGGCAGGAAAACACCGGTTGAGGTGATAAATACGTCGCTCATTTTTCAGTTTTAGTGAAAAGATCATCCATAAAGTTTGTCATGAAGCCGTATTTCCGTCCGGCTTTACCATGATGGTCGTTGTGTTTGGTGGCGAATAACAACCACCTTGGTTTGGTATTCAGGGCCAGGCGGTAGTTAGAATGTCCGCTGAAGTTGATGAGGATACTGACTGTCGGGAACAGCATCAGGGCGGCGGAAGAAAAATCATAAAAAGGGGCAATGGTCAGCAATACACTGCTTAGCAAAGCCGCTTCCAAAGGGTGAAAACTATATACCGAAAACACTGAAGGTACCAAAGAACGGTGGTGCACACGGTGGATATGTTTCATCAATACCGGCCAGTGCAACAGCCGGTGTATGCCGTAAAAATGAATTTCATTCCAGAGCGTCAGCACCAGTAAACCCCAAAGCGTATTGAGCAAAGTGTTTTCGCGCAACTGTATGACATTCAATGCAATAAAATACTTTACAGGCAAGGCCGACAAGCCGAAAATCAGGATGGAATACATGGACTGCCGCAGTTCGAAGCGCAGCTGCTCGCGGGAATACACCTGTTGGTTGATTTTTTCCATAAGCCCC
Organism: Lewinellaceae bacterium; assembly: GCA_043738235.1. GTDB lineage: Bacteria > Bacteroidota > Bacteroidia > Chitinophagales > Saprospiraceae > M3007. The sequence goes on from JAYSZC010000992.1 coordinate 3,453, forward strand.
CAACTGCACAACACGCGGCACGTTTTCCAGTAGATCCACCCCAGACCAAAATATAAAACAGCGAAATACACGGTCGTACATAAAAACAACTCGCCGTAGCTGTATTGGGTAAAAATAGAATTGAAAAAAGTAACGAACCAGTTGCTCATATTTCCCGGATTTTTCCAGGGCAAAAATGGGGGTTTAAAATGTTTATGCATCCGTGATTTGCACTACAAATACATTTATTTTTATTGAATACGAGTAATTTTACCACATAGGCACATAGATTTTGTATTTCTTTTTTACCTTTAAGCGCTTTTAATCCACTTTTCATCCAAACACTCGCTCGCTTCATTATGTTAGTAAAAACCTATGCCGGGTCCGTCCACGGTGTCGATGCCCGAACCATTACCATTGAAATCAATACCGGCGGCGCGGTCGGCAACACCGACAAGCCGGGCATTTTTATCGTCGGACTCCCCGACAGCGCCGTGCGCGAAAGTCTGCCCCGCATTGAAGCCGCCGTGAAAAACTCCGGCATTCGTATTCCCCGGCTCAAAACAATCATCAACCTGGCGCCCGCTGACATCCGCAAGGAAGGTTCGGCCTTCGATCTGCCGATTGCCATCGGTATGTTGGCCGGTTCGGGCGTGATTCCGCCGGACGGATTGGATGAATATTTCATCATGGGCGAACTCTCGCTCGATGGCTCGTTGCGGCCCATCAAAGGCGCGCTGCCCGTTTCCATCCAGGCCAGAAAAGAAAAATTCAAGGGATTTATTTTGCCCAAAGCGAATGCCCGGGAAGCCGCCATCGTGAGCGACGTGGCCATTTACGGCGTGGAAAACCTGCGCGAAGCCATCGACATACTCGCAGGCAGTTCGGATATACAACCCTTGCAGGTCAATACCCGCGAGGAATTTGCCAATGCCGCAGGTGTGTACGACGTCGATTTTGCAGATGTAAAAGGCCAGGAAAATATCAAACGGGCGCTCGAACTCGCAGCGGCAGGCGGCCACAACGTCATCCTGATCGGCCCGCCTGGCGCCGGAAAAACCATGCTGGCACGGCGGCTGCCCACCATTCTGCCGCCGCTGACCTTGTACGAAGCGCTGGATACCACCAAAATCCACTCGGTGTCGGGTATTCTGCCCGACAATGCATCGCTGGTCACCACCCGGCCTTTCCGGGCGCCGCACCATACCATCAGCGATGTGGCGCTGGTGGGTGGCGGCTCCGATCCCATGCCGGGCGAAATTAGTCTGGCCCACAACGGCGTACTTTTTCTGGATGAATTACCAGAGTTTAAGCGTTCAGCGCTGGAAGTGATGCGCCAACCCATGGAAGAACGCCGGGTGACCATCAGCCGCGCTAAAGTAAGTGTGGACTACCCCGCCAGTTTTATGCTGGTGGCTTCCATGAATCCTTGCCCCTGCGGCTATTACAACCACCCCGAAAAGGACTGCGTCTGCGGCCCGGGCGTGGTAAAACGGTATGTCTCCAAAATTTCCGGCCCGCTGCTCGATCGCATCGACCTGCATGTGGAAGTGACGCCGGTGAGTTACGACGAACTGACGACCACCGAACGCCCCAAACTGAACAGCAAAGACATCCTTCAACGGGTACTGCGCGCCCGGGATGTGCAGGCCGAACGATTCAAGGATTTAAAAGATGTGTATTCCAACGCGCAAATGCCCAGCCGGATGGTGCATGAGGTATGCCAACTCACGCCGGCCGGGCTTTCCCTGCTCAAAACGGCTATGGAACGCCTGCAACTCAGCGCCCGCGCTTACGACCGCATCCTGAAAGTGGCGCGCACGGCGGCGGATCTGGCGGGGAGTGCGGATATAAGGATCGAGGATTTGGCGGAGGCGATTCATTACAGGAGTTTGGATCGGGAGGGATGGGCGGGGTGAGGATTTGATTGATTAAGATCAGGCAAAGCCGGACAGATCATAGATACGCGGCATAGCTGCTGCGCCCGCGGAGGGAGTTGGCGAGTTACTTGTTTTTAGCAACTCAAATTTACTCCCACTCTCTCAGCATTTTTTCCTTAAGTTAACGACATTGGCCTCGCGCCAGCAGGGTAATAAAAGAATATTTACTTTATCACCCAGTCTGTCCATTCCTCTTTAATAGTGGCTAATTGCAGTAGTGCATCATTAGTCGGGGCAAATTGTGCCCAAGTTTTTTCACTCAATTCATTCAGGTCAAGATCACCTTCTGCCATTTTGAAATATTTATCCCGGTCGGCTTCTGTATTAGAAATCATGATCATTAGGAGCTTGTTTTCAGCACATTCGGCCCCACGAAGGCATTTACCAAAAAAACATTTAAAGCCAAAATATTTATCTGCGTCGGGGGGCCATTTCGTATTATAAAAATCAAGCACTTGTCCATAGTCACATTGGGCTTTAGTTCTACGGTAATGGTATGGATCGTAACCATATTTCCTTTTTGGAAGGCTTGTCCAAATGTAAAGCACGCTGCTAATAGCAAGGCGGCGGTAAAAAATAATTTTTTCATGGCAAAGTGTTTTTGATTTAGTGAAATGAAAAAAAGTCTTCAATACGTTGAATTTGCTAATTTTCATAACAGGTCAAAATGAGCGAGTTTATCTACTTTTCGCCTCACTCGGTGTTCCCGCTCCCAAGAGCGGCGCTTAGGCGTGGGTTATTGGGGAGCGGGAACACCAAGCGCGGCGGAAAAGAACTGATGCTCCGACTGCTCTTCGAGCCATCTCACCGCCAAGCCTGAGACTTAGTTGTGGCCGGAAGCGAAGTCGGGGCCCCTTACTTAATTTGTATGCTCTATTTGCAAAGAACGGCGGCATGGGCGAACGGTGTGCGTTTAGCGCAACTTTTCGTCCATGCAAAGTTCTCCACTTTTTAACTTTCAGCACTCAGCACCAAGAAAACATGAGCGAAAAGAGTAATGCTAAGTGATCACTCCCCCTGGCACTTGTTGACCAGGTATTACTGCACAAGCTTCTACTGGACTCAAGAATGCAAAAATACGACCAGTACTTTGGCTATTTAAGCCGGCACTATTATTTACGATAGGGACATTAGGTAGATTGCCACTGTCAGACTCCTGTGCATAAAGTTGTACACGATCGACTATAAGGTGACCCGTATTATTAAGTGGATAACGACGACGACGAACACTTTGGCCTAAATTTCCTCCAATAGTAATAGCATTTCCAGCATTTACTTCCACGACAATGTCAGAGTGTAACCCGCGTCCACTAGCACCAAGCCCTGGTATGTTCCCAAATCGAACAACACTACCTATATCACCACTATCTCTGTCTTGTACGATAATATCGCCAATTTGTATAGGCCTTTCAGTCGGATTAAACGCGTGGTATGTTCCATCACGCCGTTGTTGTATTGTACCCAACCTACGATTATAAGC
>JAYSZC010000993.1:0-6849 GCA_043738235.1 Lewinellaceae bacterium
ATGACCGAGCGTGATGTCCGACATAACGCTCGGTCATTCCTCATGCCTCATCCCTCATTCCTATCCTTCATCCCTCATTCCTTCCTTTAAAAGTTCACCAGTTCAATCTCAAAAATCAGCACGGAATTTCCGGGAATCCCCGACACCCCGTTCGGGCCGTAAGCCAGTGCAGAAGGGGAAAAGAAGGTGCCTTTGCCGCCTTTTTTCAGGAGCGGAATACCTTCCTGCCAGGCTTCGATCAGGTTGCCCAAGGGAAAAGTAGCCGTAGCGGAACCGCTGGTTTCGTCGAACACCATGCCGTCGAGCAGGTAGCCTTTATACTTCACCGTTACGTTGGATAACAGGTTGGGGTTGCCGCCCGCACCTTCCAGGGTAATGATGTAGTGCAGGCCGGAGGGCGTTTCGGTTGCCGTCAGGTTGTTGGCAACGAGGTAATCTTTAATTTTCTGGATGTCGATTTCAAGTTGTTCCTCCGGGGAAACATCTTTCAAACAGGACAAAGTAGACAAGCTGAGCACAGCTAGAAATAGGGATAACAGTCGCATTGTGTTTATATTTTGCGCAAAAGTAGATATAGTACCGGTTTTGCAGTGTACAAATCAGACACTTAAGATGGATTTAACGGTTGGGTTTGTTACGGAGTTCATCTGATTATATTTAATCCCGGTAAAAAATAGCATCCAATTTCCTGAGATTCACCCGTGAGTTAGTGAATGATGAAGTACTGTATCATGCTTTTTGGGTTAGCGGATATTATTCAAGTATAATTCTGTTCTCGATTCGAAGCACGTAATCCGTATCTATCAGAAACTGATCCATACGCCTTGCCTGGCTTTCCTTGAATTTAGGGTGTTCACGATTAGCTATATAAGCCTTTTTCTTAGTGTAATTTTCGGCCTCCTCGGTCGTCTCAAAATAGCCAATCGAAGTTCTCAGCTGTTTCTCAGCTTCAATTACCCATTTACTCCCTAACCCACTTCTTTCTTTCAACTCAACGAATAGTACATTTGAGCCATAAGTTAAAACGCCGTCGCAGCGTTTGTCCATTGTTCCGTCTTCGCGTTTTATTTCAATGCAGTTGTCAATAGCGGTAAATATGACTTCATATTTATATTCATTGACAACGACCGCTATCCATTTTGTACCATCCAACTCATCAATATAGGCAGGATTCTTACTTGGGGACGGATCATCGCAAAGACCAAAAAGTTCCTTGGCCGAATGGGTTTGACATATTGCCTCAGAAAAATTAACACTCATAGACTTTGCTGAATTTCTAAAAGCTGTGCAAAAGACTCGTTGCTTTCGCCTAGTTTTTCATTTAACTCATTTTCATCAGAAGGAAGGCCATTATATGATTCCAGTTTTTTGATCGAACCGTCCTTTTCATCTAACTCATAAATCACTAAATCATCTGATTGGATTGTTGAAATAAGTGGTACAATATTATTTAGTTCACTTCTTAATTTCTCAGTTTTTACGCGTACTTTTAAGGAGTGCGCTTTCACCGCTAAAGTAAGATAATTAATAATATACGGGCTATGTGTTGTTATGATCAACTTGTTACCCTCATTCATATTGTTGAATTCCAGTAAACTCTTAAGCATTTGCCATTGTGAACTTGGGAACAAGTTTTGTTCGGGCTCCTCCACAATATTAATAAAGGCTTTTTTGTTAAATTTAGAGGAAAGGACGGAAAGCGCAGCTCTTCTTTGTTCATCGGTCAAAGATGGGTTTGACCAAATATCTGCAACTCCTTTGCGAAAACGTTCTAATTCGTCACTACTCATAGGTTCCTTTGAGTTTTCACTCTGCCGTTTAACTGTATTTGAAAGAAACCAGGAAACTAAGAACAATGGTACGATGGACTGGAAACCACTGGATGCTTCTGTTAATCGTACTTTATAATCATTACCTTTTATATTAACAACATCATTCAACTTATCATATTCTACCTCTACATCGTTTATAGGCAGTTGCATCGGTCCCTTCATTTCGTCTTTTGCATTATCGAATTCTGTTACAAACTCAATAAGGGAATCCGAGGTAAGTTTTAATGCTTTAGGGGTTTTTACATTCGCGATGAAATTTCTTTCAGCGGGAACGTACATTATTTGAGGAAGTAGATAATTGTCATTCAGTGTCTTATTTATAAAAAGGACACCATTTTCATATCGAATATGGTAGGCTTTTCCTTCATATTCAATTTCTGTATTATCAATACCATTAATATTTCTAAAATAGTTTTCCAACCGATGATAGTTTAAGTACTGATTCCTTAATTTATTTTTTCTTTCAAAAAATTTGGCATCATAATCCCCTCTTACCAATGCCTTCTCGATCCATGTAAAAGTTGAAATCAACTTTGCCACAGTACTTTTGCCCGAGCCCTGATTGCCAATAAAGACCGTAACCTTTTTTATATCCATCCAGCCCTCGTCCTCCTGATAACCTTCTTTGATGGGGCCGAAGTTTTTTATCCTGATTTTGCTCATTTTCTGTTATTTAGGAGCAAATTTACAATTCTTTGAGCAACCAAGTTATTGTCTGCGCATTCTATCTCATAAAAGCTGTATTCGTCAGAATAATGGAACGTGAAGGATAAAAAAGCCCGGTTTTTCCAAACTAGGGAAAAACCGGGACTGCCAGCGCAATAGAGCATCAATTATCGCTCCCCCCGAATTTCAAACCTACCGATACATCCAATGCGGGCGCATAACCGCCGCCGGGTATTTTTCCGTACGTTCCGGTAAAGTCTGCGTAGCCGTTCGCCCCAAGGCCGAGCCGGACGCCGAGACCGCCAAACGGTGCAATGGATAGCTCCAGCCCCGGCATTTCAACAGGGATGGATACGCCGACAAGGTCGCCGCCGCTGCTGTTTTGCGTCGGGATTTGAGCGCGGGCGCCTGCTTTTACAAAGGGTTGAAATGCGCCTTTGCTTAAAAAGTATACCACATCTGCTTCTGCCAGGATACCCGAAGCCGCAGCGTACAAATTACCCTGGATCACCTTCGGTTGAGTATTCTCGTGCGAGAAAACCGTCACAGGGAAATTTCCAGACCACTCGGACTTAAAATATTGTGCGCCCGTTTGAACTTCGATACGTCTGCCCAAACCGAGGCCGAAACGAATGCCCGGCATGATCTGGGATGATCCTTCGAGTGCTACGGGCTGGTTTTGTGTACTGTGTATATTGCCGATAACAAACTCTCCTTGCAGTCTTTCAAACAATTGCGGGAATACGTCCGGTGCAAAAACGGCTTCCTGCAGGGCGTTGAATTCCATCGTCCTGGCATCGGGGTGGGAGAGCGGATAACTTGCGGAAGGCGCTACTGTAAAATAAATGGCCTGATCCCGGGGCGTCGACGGTTGAACAGAAACGTGTGTGAAGGGGCGTTTTTTGCGCTTTCCATCCTGTTCGATGCGCGGTTTTTTGCGCTTATTATTACCCGTGCCAGATTCGTCGAGCCGGAAGTTTTCTTCAAACCATTTTTGGATCAGATCGCGTGTGGGTCGGTCTTCTTCCTGCCTGTTTTTTTCGTACTGTTCTGCCAGTTTCTCGTTCACAGCGTCTCTTACCGCAGGAGGGTCGCAGGGATTAGCCTCGGCAGCGTCTTTGGCTGCTTTAATCAAATCGTCAATCAAACCCTTCAATTTGCGTTTTTCGGCTTCGGTTAGTTTCTTATCACTATCTATCTTGTCTTTCATTTTTCCCAGTTCTGCTGCAATTTCATCGGATGTAGCCAGTCCGTGCGCACATTTCCGGGCGGCAGCGGCAGCGGCGGCAGCCGCTTTCTCGGCAGCCTCCGCTTCGCGATAAGCCTTCGCTTCTTTTGATTGGTCTTTGTTGTCTTTCGGCGGAGTCATATTCTTTATCCGTTCGGTAATTTCTTTGTGCGCATCTTCCGCCTCTTTAATGGCTTTCAATATCTTGTCGCAGTCGTAGTTATTCTTCCCGATTTCAGCTTCCGCGGCTTTTTTGGCAGTTTCCGCGGCTTTTTTTAATTCGCCGATAGATTTTTCCTGGGCATCCCCAGGAACAGGAATGCCGCAGAGCAGGACGGAAAAGAGGAAGAACATCAGGGTTTTTTTGAAGGGTGATCTGATTTTTTTAAGATTTTTCATGGCTGAAAAATTTTGAGAATGAACAAATAGTTGATGGATTGTCAGTTTTTGCCTGACTTATAACCTATATCGGTGCATCATAAAATTCCTTACCCGAAGTGCGGATCGACCCGGAAAAAGGCGTCCGTAACTCCTTGAGTGACATTGCCTTTTGCGTTTTGTAATATTGCCGTTTTAAGTACCTTTGTTCGCCTGAAAAAAAATCCCAGCAAACGTATTTGGTATGCCGATTGAAAAGATTCAACCTGCCGGCGGGACTGACCCCGGCGATGCTAATAAGGAAGTATTTCAGACCATTGCCCGCAAGGTGAAGGATGGAGCGGCTGTCTTATTCCTGGGGCCGGGCGCTGTGGTGGCCAAAGACGAAAAAGGTAATTGGGCGCCGCTCACGGATATGTGCGCCGCTTATCTGGTGCGCAAGTACAAACTGCAATTATCTGATAATGAGGAATGTACGCTTTCTTATGTCGCCAGTTTGCTTCGGGTGCGCAACCTCTCAACTGACAATGTTCTACAGGAAGAGGTAGGGCGTTTTTACGCCGAACAGTCCGGCAAATGCGAATTGCACCCGGTGCTGGAGCAGTTGGTCGACCTTCGTTTCCGCATCATTATCAATACCACGCCCGATAACTTTGTCACCCAGTTGTACGACCAGGTGGCAGCGCCGTATCACTCCGATTATTACAATTATTACAAGCCGAGCAGCAGTTTCAATTTTGATTTTGAAAAAGACCCACGGGTTGTGGTGTACAACCTGTTCGGTACCTATAAAAAACCGGAATCGCTGGTACTGACCTACAAGCACCAGTTGAATTACATCAAAAAGATCGTGGGTGAACAGCAGAATGAGCGCCTGCCCGACATACTCACCAACGCATTCAAAGATTTCCGATGCCATCTGTTTCTCGGCTTCGATTTTGAAGACTGGAATCTGCGCCTCCTGCTCGATACGCTCTATAAAAACGTTCGCGATAACATTCAACCCTTTTCCTACCCATCCAAAGGAGAAAGGGAAGCCGACTCCGAAACAAAAGTGTTTTTTCAGGGAGAATTCGGGATGCAGTTCGACCGCATCGACCTCGATACCTTCGTCGCACGCTTGTTGGAGGAATACAATAATTTGGACAACCAGCCTTCGGGAGCGCCGGCGGAAAAGCCACGCGCGGAAATTCTCATCCTGCACAATGAAGCGGCGGATAAAGACGGCTACGATCTGTTCATCAAACATTTAAAGGTGCTTCCGGCCCAGTTTTATACGCTGGCAGATGCCACGGGGCAGGGCGATATGAAGGACTGGCTGCTCGGTATGCTCGAACGCTGCCAGGTGGTGCTACCCCTGTTGAGCGCTGATTTTTTTGACGAAAAATCCAACCCCGCGCTGCCTTTACTGGAAGAAATAGCCCGCCGGAATAACCCGCGAAAACGTTTCTTAGTGATGCCCGTTTTGTTAAAATCGCTGGCGCTCGACGGGCCTTTGGCCCAGTTGGGTACTATCCGCCCGCCTGATAAAACGCCCGTGCTGGGAAGCGCTAATGAAAGCCTCTACATCAGTGAAACGGTGGAAAGCCTCCGCAAATACATCGAAAACCTTGCCCGGACATGACAAACAAAGCCGCCGACCTCCCACGTCGTTATCCGGGCCTGAAGCCCTTCGAACGCAGCCAGAGCGCCGTTTTCCACGGTCGCCGCGATGATATACAGCGCCTTTCAAACCTGATTTTGCGGGAGCGCCTCGTCGTGCTTTTCTCCAAATCGGGCATTGGCAAAACTTCCCTGCTGCAGGCGGGCGTAGCCCCCGAACTGGAACGGCAGGATTATACCCCCATTTTTCTGCGGCCTGATAAAACAAATGAGCCGCTCCTCCAAACCATGACCGCTGTATTGGCCGCTCATCCGCAAGTGGGCGGACGCGACACAATGGGCGAGCGAACGGGCGAACACCAGACGCTCTGGGAACAAATGAAACGCCTGGAATTCGACCTCAATGGCTTGCCTGCCACGCCCGTACTGGTCTTCGATCAGTTTGAAGAAGTTTTTACGCTGGCCCATACGGATGAAAGCCGCAACCGGTTCCTGGCCGAACTCGCCGATTTAGCCAATGAAACGATGCCGGAGTCACTCCGAAGCAGCCTTTTGCGCCGTTTTCAGGAGGGCGACATGGATGTAGCCACCATGCAATGGTGGGAAAAACAACCCGAATTGCGCGTGGTGCTCAGCATCCGTTCCGATTTTTTGCATCTCATCGATGGCATGAGCGCCCGTATTCCCGGAATCCTGCGCAACCGGTACCAGTTGCAGCCGCTCGACCGCGAAAAAGCGCGCATTGCTATCGTGCAGCCTGCGCTGGCTGAAGGTGAATTTTTGAGTTTGCCTTTCGAATACAGCGATGCCGCATTGGAAGGCATGATCGATTTTCTGGCTGGACACCACGCTGCCGATACCGATATGGATGCAGATAACGTGCAGATTGTCAAGAAGAAAGATGAAATCGAAACGGTCAATCTGCAGATTGTTTGTCAGGACATCGAGGAAAAAATCATCGATGACCAGAAACCGGAATGTTTTGAAGTCACGCCGGAGTTTTACGGCGGGCAGCAGGGGCTGAATCTGTCTATCCGCAACTTTTATAACAACCAGCTGCTGCTGTTCCCAAAGGCTTATGTGGAGCGCATTTTGAATAAAACGCAGCAAAACAATTTCGTTTCGGAGCAGGACAAGATGCTG
>JAYSZC010000994.1:0-2715 GCA_043738235.1 Lewinellaceae bacterium
CCCCTTCACTGCCGATAGCGCTTGAGAACGTTATCCGGGTGATCCGCTTTGCAATTGGCTGCTTCCAGCCTCGCAATAGTCTATTTTTATGCGCTTGCAGATCGCCGTCATTTACATTTGAGTTTCTGATATTCAAATGTAACCCATTGTTTATGAAACAACTATCGTCTTGCCTACTGCTGTTTTATGTGCTTTGTTTACCCGCAATGGCACAACAATCGTCCACTACCTATGCCATAAAAAACGTAACGGTTATTCCCATGAACCGGGAAGTGGCGCTACTGGATCAAACGGTACTGATTGACAAAGATGTGATTGCACAAATCGGGAACGCACAGGATGTGAAAATCGGCAAAAGTGTAACAGTCATCGACGGCAGGGGGAAATACCTGATGCCGGGCCTGTTCGATATGCACGCGCATTTTTTTTACGAACAGGGCGACAACATCAACACCTGCAAGGAGGAGTTACAAATGATGCTGGCCAACGGACTTACCACCGTGCGCATTGAATGCGGCGATTCCGTGTACCTCGACGCCAGGGGAAAAGTGAAAAACCAGGAGTGGATCGGGCCGCAATTGTATGTAGTCAGCCCGCAATTCGTGGGCGCCTGGCCCTGGCGGGGAAAAGTGTTTGCAGCCGTTTGCACTACCCCGGATGAAGCGGAAGCGGCTGTAAAAAGATACAAAGCCGAAGGTTACGACGAGATCAAAATCACCTTCATGGTGAAGCGCGACGTGTACGACGCCATTATCAAAACAGCCAAAAAAGAAGGTATTAAAGTGACAGGGCACGTTGGTCCCGAGGTAAAATTGCCCGCTGCTTTAGCCGCCCGGCAGCAGATTGAACACATGGACGAGTTCATCGACATGCTGCTGCCCGACACCTCCTACAACCACGGACAAAGCGTTTCGGACATGAATATCTGGCGCAAAAACGCCTGGGCTACCGTGCCGTTTCTGGATGAAAACAAAATTCCCGCGCTGGTGAAAATGGTGAAGGACGCCGGCATTTACGTGACGCCGACCAACTTCTTTTTCTTCTCTTCATTCGGAGAAGGCCGCACGGATGAACAGTACAAACAACGGCCTGATTATCAATACATTCCGTCAAATATTAAAATAGATCGCTGGAGCATCAAAGAGCGCTACTGGAAAAACCCGCCGCCGGAGGAAAGCCGAAAAAAGTACGTTTACCTGCGTAAAAAAATGACTTTTGAACTCTGGAAAGCAGGCGTGCTGCTCATGGCAGGCTCCGATTCGCCGGAATGGTTCCTCGCCCAGGGTTTTTCGATCCACGACGAACTGGAAACTTTTGTACAGGCAGGACTCAGTCCTTTCGGCGCTATACAAACCGCAACGGTCAATACGGCGGCTTATCTGGGTGTTTCCGAACGGAAAGGAACCGTAGAAAAAGGTAAACAAGCCGACTTGTTGTTATTGGATAAAAATCCGCTGGAGGATATCCGAAATACCCGGAGCATCAGCGGGTTGTGGATCGCCGGCAAGTACTACGACAGGAAAGGGATTGAAAAGATGCTGGAAGCGGCTAAAACACTGGGGAGGTAGAATAGGAAGAGTACATTGTATGTTTGAGGGAGGTAAAGGCTTATCTTTGCCCTGTTATGGACTTTTCTGGAATTTACTCTGATAAAAACGTGATACACTTTACCAAAATGGATTCTCCGTTATTGGTAAATAATTTTTTGCACGAAACATTTAATATTATTAGGAAGGAAGGTTATTCGGAAGTAATCATTGATTGTAAAAAGGTTGAAAGAGCATTTCCGAATGTTCTGGTGCCGATAAGTGGAATTGTTGATTATTATCAGCAACAAGATGTTGATTTCCAATTTGAAAATCTACCTATATTTTTGAAAAAAACTAATTTTTCATCTCCTTTGATGGTGCATGAAAATCAGGAGTTGCTTTCTGGGAAAGCCCTAAATATTGTCTGGAAATATGAAACTGATCGCGATACTAATGTGTTGAGTCTGGAAATGTTGCGATCTGTTTCTCAGGATGTTTTGTGCGAAGAAGGAGTAATTGATGCTCTTTTATGGTGTTTGAACGAAGTAATGGATAATGTTATAGTTCATTCAAACAGTAAGTACGGGTTTATAATGGGGCAAATTCATAAACAGACAAAACATGTAGCCTTTTGTATTTATGACAATGGGAGGGGCATTTTTAATTCTTTGAAGGGATCTACTCATACTCCAAAAACACCACTGGAAGCCATTGAACTTGCAATACAAGAAAGGGTAACAAGAGATAAAAGCGTAGGGCAGGGAAATGGCTTATGGGGACTTTCGGAAATTGTTAAAAACAATTCAGGCCGCCTGACTATTATCTCCGGATCGGGGTTTTATATGCGATCTAATGGTGATGTGGCGGAAAAAGATGACTTGACGTACCTTTCCCCAACCAATGGCGCGTGCTTGGTCGATTTTCAATTAAACTATGATAGAAAAATTTATTTGGCAGAAACATTAAAAGGACATAGACCAGTCAATTATAGAACAGAAAGTTTTGAGGATGATAATGGTGCAGTTGTTTTTAGACTCGCTGATGCACCGACTGGTACTGGCACACGAGAATCAGGTAAAAAGATAAGGACCGATTTGATTAATATGTTTAATGATTCCAAGAAAGGCATCATTATAGATTTTGAAAACCTTTCTATAGTATCTTCTTCTTTTGCAGACGAATTAGT
>JAYSZC010000995.1:0-2715 GCA_043738235.1 Lewinellaceae bacterium
TGATGTAGTGACGGCGAGTGATGGCAGGCAAGCCATCGAAGTCGCGGAAAAGACCAAACCGCACCTCATCATTCTGGATATTATGATGCCCGAACTGGACGGGGTGGAAACCTGCCGGATTTTGCGCAGCCGCAAAGAATTTGCTAAAATTCCCGTTGCTTTCCTCACTGCCCGCGATGAAGATTTTTCTCAGATTACAGCCCTGGACGTAGGTGGCGACGATTACATCACCAAACCCATCAAACCCCGCGTACTTATCAGCCGCATCCATGCGCTGCTTCGCCGGGCCAACCGGGATACCGATAATGACCAGGAACCGATACAAGTACACGACTTAATAATTGACAAGCATAAAGTATTGGTTTTCAGGGGAGAACAGACGATTGAACTGCCCCGGAAAGAGTTTGAAATTCTGTGGTTGCTGGTATCAAAGCCAGGTCGGGTTTTTACCCGGGAAGAAATTTTTGACAAAATCTGGGGCGCAGACGTCATCGTAGGCAACCGAACCATTGACGTGCATATCCGCAAACTGCGCGAACGCCTCGGGGAGGAGTATATCAAAACGATGAAAGGCATTGGATACAAGTTTGAATTTTAATGTTTAAGAACCAGACACCTCAGCAACTCTCTCTGTACATCGCCGCGACGTCGGCGACGATCGTCATTCTCCTGGTTTTTTTACTCGAATTCTCAGGCGCTTTGCAGCTCTCGTGGGTGGAAATATCTGCGGTTTTTACACTCGTTTTTTGTGTTGCTTTTATGGCCAATTTCTACCTGATCCGCTATTACATTTTTCGGCGCATCAAACTGATTTACAAGATTATACATCGCCATAAACAACCTTCCGATTTTAAGGCGGGCAAGATCGAGATGAATAAAAACATACTCGATGAGGTGGAACGCGAGGTAGATGAGTGGGCCGAACGCCATAACGAGGATTACGAGGAACTGGAGCGTTTGGCATCCTACCGCCGCCGCTTTATCGGCGATGTCTCCCATGAACTAAAAACGCCTATTTTTAATATCCAGGGCTTTATTCACACCCTGCTCGACGGCGCCCTCAACGATCCGAAAGTCAATATGCAATTCCTGCACCGGGCCGCTAAAAATGCGGATCGCCTGCAAGCCATTGTCGAAGACCTCGAAACGATCAACAAACTGGAAGCCGGGCAGATGGTGCTCGATCTGCGGGAATTTGACATCCACGACCTGGCCGAAGAAGTATTCGCCGATCTTGAAATGAGGGCCGAAGAGCACAGGGTGCGCCTGGTTTTTAAAGATGGCGCCAACCAGCATTACCGCGTCCGGGCCGACAAGGAAAATATCCGGCAGGTGATGATGAACCTGGTGCACAATTCCATCAAATACGGAAAGGAAGGCGGCCTGACCAAGGTCAGTTTTTATGATATGGAAACCTTTATCCTGGTAGAAATCAGCGATAACGGCATCGGTATACAGCCGGAACACCTCGATCACCTGTTCGACCGCTTTTACCGGGCCGACAAAAGCCGCTCCCGCGATGCGGGCGGCACCGGACTGGGGTTGTCTATTGTAAAACACATCATCGAAGCGCACAAACAAACCGTCAATGTGCGCAGTACCCAGAACCAGGGTTCCACCTTCGGTTTTACGCTGGAAAAGGCATAAAACCTGTCAATCCGGCGCTCTTACAGCATCTCGTATCCATTTTTCATAAGCCTCGTTGGCGCGCGTCTCGAAACGCATGATACAGGGCGTCTCATACGGATGGATGGCCACGACGGCTGCTTCCAGCTGTTGCTCCAGCCCGATACTTGTTTTGACCACGCTGACCCATTCCGACTCGTTTTGAATGGCGCCGTCCCACCAATAAGCGCTGCTGACCGGGAATATATTGGCACAGGCTATCCAGCGCTCCCGGAGCAGATGTTCCGAAATGCTGCGGGCCGTTGCTTCGTCGGGATGGGTGATGTAGTAAGTTAAAAAGGACATACATTACACTATTAGTAAAACTTTAAGAACCGCATTCCGCTCCGGGGCTTACTTTTGTGGCGATTTCTCAACCATCTCTCAATTTCATGAAAAAAATAATTGTTGCCGGCCTGCTCCTCATCGTTGCCGCCTGGCTGATGTCCTTCCGCCCTGTGGCGTCGCCTGCCGCCGCTCCCCTGAAATGGTACACCTGGGAAGAAGCGGTCGAACTGAGTAAAGCAAAGCCCAAAAAAATGTTTGTAGACGTTTATACCGACTGGTGCGGCTGGTGCAAACGGATGGACAAATCTACATTCTCCGATCCGGCTGTGGCAGCATATCTGGCTGAAAACTTTTATCCCGTAAAACTCAATGCCGAACAACGCGGCGACATCCAGTTTGCCGGCGAAACTTTCAAGTTTGTGGAAAACGACGGTGGTCGCGGAGGCGTACACACCCTGGCCTATTCGCTGCTCGACGGCAAATTGGGATACCCGGCGATGGTATATCTGAATGAAAAATTTGAGCGCATTATGATTTCACCGGGCTACAAAGAAGTGCCCGATATGCTGAAAGAACTCAAATTCGCGGCAGAAGAACAGTACACGAAAACGACCTGGGAGGAATACCGCGCGGGTAATTGATGTACCGGCTGCTTTAGCTGCCGGATGAACATTTCCACTTTATTTTGAAACTCAAAATATGGAATGAATTCATGCTTGCCGCGTCCTCGTCTTCAAATTGTCGCTTGGCAAAGCGCCAAGC
>JAYSZC010000996.1:0-1094 GCA_043738235.1 Lewinellaceae bacterium
ACCAGCCCTCGACACCTTGAAAGCGCAGCGGCGGCGCAAAGTAAAAGATGAGGATCTGCCCAAGGATACCCTGGGCATTTATACCTTGTCCACCGGGCAACTGGAGAAAACGCCACGGCTGAAATCCTTTGCCCTCCCGGAAAAATGGTCCGGTTGGCTGGCTTTTCAACTGGAAGCGGACAAGGCTGTGGCAGCCAAAAAAGATACGGCTTCCACCAAAGCGCCCAAGGAGCCCCCGGCGCCAAAGAAAAAGGATAAAAAACCCAAAAAGGAAGATAAGGACAACGGCTACCGGCTCGTGCTGCGCAATACCGAAACCGGGAAACAAGACACTTTCGCCTACGTTCAAAATTTTGTGCTGGCCAAACGTGCCAAACGACTGCTTCTCAATACCAGTGGCAAAGGCGATACCCTCACGTTTCAGGCAAATCTGGATATTCTGCAAACCGGCGTCTATCTGCTTGATTTGGAGCACAATAGCAAGAAGGCCCTGTTCCGGGGCAAGGGAAAATTTCAACAACTTGCACTCGATGATGCCGGCCTTCAGGCAGCTTTTTTGTCAGATACGGATACGTCGAAAGCCCGAATCCGGCCTTGGCAACTTGGTTATTGGTCCGGTAGCGGAGCAGATTCCGCGCGCATTATCGCCCGGCCCGAAAGTGCGTTTCTGCAGCAATTCAACCCATCTGTAGCGACCCAACCAGCCGGTAATTATCAGCTCAGCGACAACTACCGCCCTGTTTTTTCAGAAGCCGGTGATAAACTGTATTTCGGGATTGCGCCGCCAGCTGTTTTACCTGACACGAGCCTGTTGCCCGAAGAAATTGTGCATGTGGAAGTATGGACCTGGTCGGACGGCCGGATGTATACGGAACAGGAATTGCGGCTCGACAATGAGAAAAAACGCAGTTATCCGGCGGTTTGGCATATCCGGCAAAACAGCTTCGTACTACTCGCTTCACCGGAGCTTCCCGAAATTTATTTTCAGGAACAACGAGACGCGACCTTGGCGCTGGGTATCAGCGAAGAACCCTATCTGCAGTACATCACCTCGGAAGGCGTCGCCCACAAAGACCTGTATGCCGTCGACTTAA
>JAYSZC010000997.1:0-2713 GCA_043738235.1 Lewinellaceae bacterium
CTCATTCCTCATTCCTGAATTTTCATTCCTCATCCCTGAACCAACATAACCGGCAGGTTTTCCACCGTTGCATCCGCTATTTGATTGGTTTCCATTTCCGTAGCCGTTTCGATCAAAGTATGGAAATCCGGCACAGGCGCTATATGCTCCGTCAAAGGACGGTAAGGCAGGAAGGCCCCTTCTTTGAAATAGAAAAACTGGTTGGTGGCAGGGTCAACCGCTACCAGGTGTACCCATTCGTTGATAAACCACTCGTACATTTCCGGCGCCGACTGGATGGTTTTTAACACCACTTCCGGGAAGTGCTCCACTATGATCAGCAAACGAACCGGATCATGTACTTCGATCATTTGTACCGGCAGTCCGGGCCGCAAATCACCGTCGCTGCTGTTGGCCACGCCGAAAAGTCCCATCACATTGTGCGGCAGTTTGGTGCCTGCGCCGAGTTTGTAATTGTCCACCCTGGAGAAGTAGTATTCCAGGTTGATGCCGCCGCAAACAGGTCCCAGCGGGCGCATGATTCCAGGCAGCAGTTTCCCTTCCAGGTCAGTCCGGTAATCATAAGAATTCAAAAAGGCGCGGCGGTCGAGAAAGAGTCCTTTGGTCATATCCCTGCGGCCCACGATGCAAAGCGTGTTGGTACCGTGGCCCAGTTCCGGGCGGGGTTCAAACAGCGATACCGAGCGGTCTTTCATCGCTTTGCGGATTTTGCCGATACTCATTGTACTGCTGATGGAAGCGAACCTGCGCGATCTTTCCTTGGCATTCAGGTCGAGGGCTTTTTCAAACAACGCCTTGTTTTTTTGGTGCTGTGCAGCGTTTTTGGCCGTCAGAAAATCGTGGTCGAAATACCCGATTTCATCCGCAGCGGTGTCGTGCAATCCGCCGACAAACTGCGTTTCAGCAGGAATTTCTATACCTTTTGTGTGCAGCAAGGCCCTCACTTTCGGGTGATTGGCCATGTATGCAAACACCCGCGCATTGACAGAGCCGGGCCTTCCGCTGCAGGCGCCGCAATCGTGCGCGCCGTGGTGCGGGTTGTTGGCGCTGCTCGATCCGTGCGCAATAATGTAAATGATCGGAGCAAAATTTTTGACCAAACCCATGCCCCGCAATTGCCCTTCCACCCGCGCCGTCATTTCTTCCACGGTAAAACCGATTTGCAGTTCGTTTTCGCGGTCGTGCAAACCCTTGTTTTCAATGCCGAGTTGCGCTTTTTCATTCATATGCGCAAATGCATTGGAAATAGCGGGACTCATTTTTGGCCGAAACAGGGTTAAAAATGTGCGAACGGCTGCCCAAAAACCAAGCGTCAGGGTACTCAAAAAGCCTGCGAGCAGGGTATGCGTTTTATTCGTGTACAGCAGTTCGTGTTTTCTTTTTTCACTGGCGCCGAATTCCTTGATCAGGTATTTGGGCGTTACCGGCGCCGGACAAAGTTTTTCGTAAAACTTTCCATTTTCAGGTTGAAAGAAAAATTCCACGCCGAAAAAACCGGGGGCGCCCAGCGTCTCGCAGTCGGTATCCACGTATTCGATATGCCTGCGCAGGGAACACTCCCGTTCGTCGATGCAAAACACCGCCTGAAAACTTTTTACTGTCGCCGGCGGCGTTGTGTTTTTGTTGCTTTTTGCCAAACCTGCCAGCACAGAATCGTAATAATCCCATTCAAAAGCGTCTTGCCACAAGGAAAAAACTTCCTGCAATTCCGTCGATTCCACATCTGCAAAGAGGTTCACCGGCGGCGTACCGACCCGGTTACACAGCGGCTCCCAGCCTTTTCCGAGCCAGGCATCCAATGCGTCGATTTCCAGCAGCAATTCAAAAACAATGAGATCGTGCAGCGAAATAACCTTGCTATCGAGTAAGGCCTGTGGACTGTCTTCCACGGCAGATACGATGCCGGACCAGCCCTGGTGGCTGAATTGTTGGTCAAAAAGATATTGTTCGTAATAGGCTGCGTTGCCCACTACCATTTTCAGCAGATCGCTGATCCTGCAATTGCCCTCCAGCAAGAGATTTCTGGCTCTTTTGGTTTTGAAAAAACTGGTAAAACCATTGCGCTCCAATGTCTGAATAGCAGATAAAAAACCTTTGTTATCCGATGGAAACTGCCAGAGGGAAATCCCTTGATCCAGGTAGCTGCAAAGTATCCTGAAAAGCAGGGGCTGCACCTGGGTATCGAGGTCAAATTTAAACCGGCTTTTCCAATGCGCCCTCAACGCGCCTATACGCGGCGTATTCGACGCATCATAGGGCTTACGAAGGAGATTATCTTTCCAAACCCTCAACTGATCTGCACCTTTTCGCTCGCTGACGACCCGGTCGAGTACCGCTTCCCTGATCCGCCCGTTTTGATACAGTTGTCTGAATTCCTGCAACTGGAGCGTCACCTGGTAGCCGAAAATTTTAGACGCCTTGAAAATGGCGTTGTAAAACTTCAGGTGCTGATACGCGTGCAGGGAATTATGGTGAATAAAATCTTTCAGCGCCGATTGGGCGGGCAAGAAATGCTTTAATTCGTGCAACACATGGTGTTCGTCAAAGGAAGCATACAACTTGTTGTGGGCAACTTGTTCCTCCATTGACAGTGTTGGCGTTATCACATCCACCGAATGCCTGTTTGCACCATTTTGATCGCCTATGTTCATATTTTTCTTTATTGAGTGGAAGGATGAAAATTCAGGAATGAGGAATGAGGGATGAGGGATGA
>JAYSZC010000998.1:0-2708 GCA_043738235.1 Lewinellaceae bacterium
GCCCTCCGTGTCCGAAATCATGGTTTTCCTGAGTCCTTATGGAGAAGAAAGAACGGTCACAACGGCACTATTTGCGCGGCAAACAAAAATAGAGTTGCAAAAAATCATTGCCGGAGCCAATATTACGGCCTCGCCGATTGACATTCTGGGGCTTTCCTTTGCACCGATCGAGGTGAAACTCAACGGCCCCGATCTCGACAGCCTGTTGGTGCTGTCGGAGCGGGTCGAAGCGGTGATGGCTAAAGTATCGGGCTGCGTTGAAATAGCGCCTACCGTCGAAGGCGGCAATCCGGAAGTGAAAGTGGATGTGCAGCGCCAGCGCATGGCCGATTACGGACTGACAATGGCACAGGTGGGACTTACGCTTCAAACCGCATTTTCCGGCAATATCGACGCGAAATACCGCGACGGGCCGTATGAATATCCCCTCCGCGTATCGCTCGACGCTTTCGACCGGCGCAGTGCCAAAGACATTGAAAATGTGTCGTTTGTAAATCCGCTGGGCAGCACGGTTTATTTGAAACAGTTTGCATCCGTTACCAACAGCACGGCTCCGACGCGCCTCGAACGGCGCGACAGAATGCCTTCGGTGATGCTCACGGCGCAGGCTATTGGCCGGCCCAGCGGCTCGGTCAACCGCGAGATCAAGTCCCGGCTCGACAGTCTGCCGTTGCCGTCCGGTACAGTCATCAAGTATGGCGGCGACCTGCGGCGGCAGGAGCAGGGCATCGGTTCTATGGGCTTCGCTTTATGGGCTTCGCTCGTGCTCGTCTACCTCATCATGGTAGCCTTGTACGACAACTGGGTGTACCCATTGGTGGTGCTGGTGTCCATTCCGCTCTCGCTGATCGGCGCTTTGCTGGCGCTGGCGCTCGCCAAGGAAAATATTACCGTATTCACCGGACTGGGTTTGCTGATGCTGATCGGTTTGGTGGGCAAAAACGCCATTCTGGTAGTAGATTTTGCCAACCAACTCAAAAACGAAGGAAAACCGCTGCGGGAAGCGCTGCTGGAAGCCACCAAACTGCGTTTCCGACCGGTATTGATGACCAATATCGCTATGGTGATCGGTTTGTTGCCCATCGCTTTAGCGAGCGGCGCAGGCTCCGACTGGAAAAATGGCTTGGCCTGGGCGATTATCGGCGGTTTGAACTCCTCGATGCTGCTCTCTTTAATCGTGGTGCCGGTGGTGTACTGGTTGTTCGACCAGGGGCTGACAGCGCTGGGCCTGGATAAAAAAGAAGACATCGACTTAAAAGTCTGAGCTCGTTTCGTCGCCGCTTTTTGTCATCCGATGGTCAGCAAAAAGAACTTTTGCCGAAAAAAGACGGCTGTTAAAGGATAAGGCGCACATCTTCGGACCGTGATTTACAGGGATGAGGAATGAGGGATGAGGATTTTCAGGAATGTGGCCAATTCATTCCTCAATCCTCATCCCTCATTCCTCTCAACATCCTCAACTCTCAACCATCTCAACAATTACAACAACCAACCTCTTTCATACGCATTATGATTCTATCAATACAGGATGTCGTAAAATCCTACGGCAATTATCAGGCAGTCAACCATGTCAGTTTTGATGTGCCGAAGGGTAGTGTTTTTGGCTTGTTAGGCCCCAATGGCGCCGGCAAAACCTCGCTGATCCGAATGATTACCACCATTACCGGTCCCGATTCCGGAGCTATTTACCTCGACGGGGAAAAACTGAACGACCGCTCGCCGGAAAAAATAGGCTACATGCCCGAGGAGCGCGGTTTGTACAAAAAAATGAAAGTAGGCGATCATTTGATGTACCTGGCCCAACTGAAAGGTTTGAGCAAACAGCAGGCGCAGCAGGCCATCGACCACTGGCTCACCAAATTTGATATAAAAGACTGGTACCCCAAGAAAATTGAAGACCTGTCGAAAGGGATGCAGCAAAAGATTCAGTTCATTGCGACCATCATACATCAGCCCCGGCTGCTGATCCTCGACGAACCCTTTACCGGTCTGGATCCGATCAATACTAACCTGATCAAAGATGAAATCAGACAACTGAACGAATCGGGTATCAGCATCATTTTCAGTACACACCGCATGGAACAGGTGGAAGAAATGTGCGATTTCATCGTGCTGATCAACCGCGGCAAAAACGTACTGCAAGGCGAAGTGCAGGCTATCAAAAACGAGTACAAACAAAACCTGTTCCGGGTAGAAGCAGACGGCGCCTTGCCGGAGGATGTGATGACCCATTTTCAGGTTGTCAGCCAATCGAAAAACGCCGTTACCATTCAATTGGCCAGCGACAGCCAAAGCAACGAATTGCTGCACTACCTGCTGGGAAAAGGCGTGCGAATCACGCGGTTTGAAGAAATTTTACCCACGTTCAACGAGATATTTATCCGGAAAGTGGGCGAAACAGGGGAAGCGTAGATGAGATGGTTTGAAGGTTGGATAGTTTGATGGTTTGTAGTGTAAACGTAAAGCCATGAGTTACCACCTCAAACCATCAAACTATCCAACCTTCAAACCATCTCATCAAACCATCAAACTTTCAAACTATCAAACTTTCCACATAGATGTCTAAACTCGGACTCATCGTCAGACGCGAATACCTGACCCGCGTGACCAAAAAATCCTTCATTATCGGCACTTTGCTGGCTCCGTTGGGGCTGCTGGTGTATATGCTGGTGATCGTCGGACTGACCAAATACGAAAGCGGCAGCCAA
>JAYSZC010000999.1:0-6803 GCA_043738235.1 Lewinellaceae bacterium
GTTTCTGGGCAAAAACTCAATTATATTATTGGCCCCCGCCGGGCGGGGGATGTGGTGGCGATTTATGCCAACAACAATCGGGCCACCGAGCGCCTAGGCTGGCAAGCCAAACGCAGCATTCGGGACATCATGCGTACGGCCTGGGAGTGGGAGCAAAAACGCTGATGGATTTACGTTTACTAAACTTTTAAAGTTTAGTAAACGTCGCCACATCGAATGCACAAAACCTAGCGGCGTAAAGTATACAAAGAATTTAATCAAAACCAGTTCATACTAAATCTTCTGTGACTCATTGATTTAGATTGCCCTTTGCAATTTTGCCCCTTACATAGCGGCGACATTGTTTATTTTTGCACAAAAATTAACGCAGCGCATTTATGTAGGTGTGCAAAATTAGTTAATACTAAATCTTCTGTAACGCATTGATTTACATTGCCCTTACCCTTTGCATTTTTACCCTTTTTTACTCTTTTACTTAAGTAGGTGTGCAAAATTAGTTTTGACTAAATTCTTGGTAAATGCTTGATTATGAACACTGATAACCAATAACTAATAACCGATAACTACTTATGGTATTTTCCTCCAAGCTCATCGAAAAATCAGTCGACGCTTTTGCGTCCTTGCCGGGTATTGGCCGGAAAACCGCACTGCGCTTAGTACTGCACCTGCTCAAACAGGATAAAACAGCGACCGAACAATTCACTTCGGCCCTTTCGGCCATGCGCGAAGGTATTCATGCCTGCCAAATTTGTCACAACCTTTCTGATACGGATACCTGTCATGTTTGCAGCGATCCGCGCCGCGACCGCAGCCTCGTTTGTATCGTGGAAAATGTGCGCGACCTGATGGCCATCGAAGATACGAATCAATACCGCGGATTATACCATGTTTTGGGTGGAATCATTTCACCCATAGAAGGTGTCGGGCCGGGCGATCTGAATATGGAAACGTTGATGCAACGCGCGCAACAAGGCGAAGTAAAAGAAGTTATCATGGCTATTAGTCCTACAATAGAAGGCGAAACAACGATTTATTATCTCTCTAAAAAACTCCAGCCATTGGGGATTCAGTGCAGTACGATTGCGCGCGGCGTGTCATTCGGCGGCGACCTGGAATATGCGGATGAACTGACGCTGGGCCGCTCCATCGTGACCAGAATACCCTATTCAGGGGGTGGATCAGGCCATGATAAATGACGATTGCAAAAGGAACACGGATTGGAGGGATGAGGCGGATTTTTAAATGGAAATCCACGGAGAATCCGTGTCTCATCCCTCCAATCCGTGTTCCTTTTTACGCCAACTCGAACAAGAGCACAACAAACCCCGTCATTTCGATTGCTGCATTGTACTTTTACCCCTCGAATCTTTTTAAGGTTTTATGAAACAATCTACCATTCAGCGTCCGGCCTCCGTTCATGGCGTCGGTTTACATACCGGCAAAGCCGTCACCCTTACTTTTAAACCGGCTGATGCCAATCACGGTTTTCGTTTTCAACGCATTGATTTACCTGAACAACCCGTTATACCGGCGGATGTAAAACTGGTGATTTCAACCAATCGGGGCACCACGCTTAAAATTGGAGAAGCGCAGGTTTCGACCGTCGAACATGTGTTGTCGGCACTGACGGGCCTGCATATCGACAATGTGATCATTGAAGTGGACGGCCCGGAAATGCCGATCATGGATGGCACGTCTATGCCTTTTGTAGAAGCCCTGCTCCAGGCGGGTCGCAGCGAATTGGACGCCGAACGCGATTACTTTGTCGTAACCGAGCCTATTTCGTACAGAGACGAAGTTACCGGAACGGAATTGCTGGCACTTCCCGCCGACGATTTTGAGGCGACGGTAATGATCGATTTTAATTCCAGGGTGTTGGGACAACAATTTGCCTCGTTGCAGGGGATGGACAATTATATCACTGAAATTGCACCCTGCCGCACCTTCGTTTTTGTACATGAATTGGAAAAACTTCTGGAAATAGGGTTGATCAAAGGCGGCGATATGGACAATGCCATTGTGATTGCCGACCGCCGGATGGAACAGGAAGAATTGGACGCCTTAGCCAAAAAAATGGGCAAAGCAAGCATTAAAGTAGATGCAGAAGGCGTGTTGAATACCGTTAAACTGCATTTTCAGAACGAACCCGCCCGGCACAAACTTTTAGACGTGATCGGTGACCTGGCCCTAATCGGAAAACCTATCCGGGGTAAAATAGTGGCCACCAAACCCGGGCATACCGCGAATATCGAATTTGCCAAAATCCTGAAAAAGCATTACATCGAAAAACGCCGTTTGCTGGGCATTCCGAAATACGACCCGGAAAAAGAACCAATATATGATGTCAATGCCGTTATGGAATTGCTTCCGCACCGCCTGCCGTTTTTGATGGTCGATAAAATTATTGAAATCAGCGATACCCACGTTGTGGGCGTTAAGAATATCACCATGAATGAAGCCTTTTTCCAGGGGCATTTTCCGGGCAATCCGGTGTTTCCGGGCGTACTCCAGGTGGAGGCCCTGGCACAAACAGGTGGTATTCTGGCGCTTCAAAATGTGGCGGATAAAGGCAATTGGGATACTTATTTCCTGAAAATCGACAATACAAAGTTTAAAGCCAAGGTAGTTCCTGGCGATACTTTAATCCTTAAAATGGAACTGATTGAACCCATCCGCAGGGGCATTGTACACATGCAGGGAACCGCTTATGTAGGCAATAAAATTGTCAGCGAAGGTGAACTCACTGCCCAGATCGTCCGCCGGGTAAAAGAAATTGGAACGGAAGGATAAGTTCAAATCAAAGCAAAACCACCGGTGCTACACCGCATAGGCACTACAACTATTCTGTTGCATGAGTTACACTGACGGCTTTCGGGTAATACACCCCAACGCAAAAATTGGTAAAAACGTCACCATCGGCCCTTTTACATTAATTGAAGAGGATGTCGTCATCGGCGATAATTGCTGGATCGGTTCAAATGTGAATATTCTTAACGGTGCGCGCATCGGTGAAAGCTGCCGCATTTTCCCCGGCGCCGTCATCAGCGCCATTCCGCAAGACCTGAAATATAAAAACGAACCCACCACCCTCGTAATTGGCAATAACGTAACTGTACGGGAATGTTGCACCCTGAACCGGGGAACCAGTGCCGCCAACACCACCTCTATCGGCGATAACTGCCTGTTGATGGCTTATGTCCATGTAGCGCACGATTGTTTTATTGCAGAACGCTGTATCCTGGCCAATAACGTCACCCTGGCCGGCCATATCGATATCGGGCGCAATGCTACCCTGGGCGGCCTGGTGGCTGTTCACCAGTTTGTACGCATTGGCGAACAGGCGATGATCGGCGGCGGCTCACTGGTTCGGAAAGACGTGCCACCCTTCGTTACAGCTGCCCGCGAACCGCTTTCTTACGTGGGTATCAACTCGCTGGGTCTGCGCCGCCGCGGCTTTAGCAAGGAAGATATGCACCATATTGAAGACATCTACCGAATCCTGTTTGTGCGCGGTCTGAGTGTGCGCAAAGCCTTGACTACCATAGAAAAAGAACTGCCCGAGTCTGCTTACCGGACACAAATCACAGAATTTGTACGCGAGGCCAAACGCGGTCTGATGAAAGGTTTCCGCACCGTCAGCGGATCAGGCAAAGCGGGAGATACACAGCAGGAAGGATGACCATTCGCCTCCAAAATACGGGTAAACGGTATCGCCTCGAATGGATTTTCCGGGGGATTGATTATACGTTTGAAAGCCCCGGCCGTTATGCGGTGTTAGGCCCCAACGGTTCTGGCAAATCCACTTTGCTGAAAGTGCTTTCCGGCCACCTTTCCCCCTCGAAAGGACGTATTTCGTTTGAATTCAACGGAAAAATTACCGAACCGGATGTGGTATACCGCTCTGTGAGCTACGCGGCGCCTTACATCGAACTAATTGAAGAATTTACCCTGGAAGAAGCGCTGAAATTTCACGCAGGACTGAAGCCCATGCTGCCCGGCATGACGCCTGCCCGGCTGTGCGAAATACTCGCCCTGCCTCGGGCGCGCAGCAAGGAAATCCGCTTTTTTTCCTCGGGCATGAAACAACGCGTCAAATTAGCCCTGGCGATTTGCTGCAATACGCCCGTTCTGTTGCTCGACGAGCCTGCTACCAACTTAGATGTGCAAGGTGTGGAATGGTATAAAAACCTGATCCGGCAGTTTGCGGAAGACCGACTGGTGGTGATCGCTTCCAATGACCCGCACGACGCGGAGTTTTGCCCGGTGCATTTGAATATTCTCGACTTTAAGTGAAGTTATCTGTTATTAGTTATCTGTTATCAGGGTGGTAACCTGTAGCTGCTGTCTATAAACCAAGCCAAGCATTACCACCCTGATAACTGATAACTGATAACTAATAACTGTTAACTAAAGTCAGTTCCCGGATCGCGTGATCCAGAAAACCGGGAATGAGCGTATCGAAGGTGCGTTTTATTTTTTGCGGGTGGGCCAGGTCGTGGATCATCCGGTTGTAGCGCGCTTCGCCGTGTTCGTCCACAATAGATTCCTTGCGTTCCGGTTGCATAAAATAAGCCAGCAGACCTTCGGGGTCGGCTTCCGGGTGAAACTGGGTGCCGATCATTTCAGGACTGAAACGGATCGCCATGATAGCGCGTTCGAAGTGAACGTGCGGGCGCAATTTTTCCAGACACAAAATCGTGGCGTCCATTTCCTTTAGGCGCGCCTTGTCGGGTGTGACCACCTGGTAGCGGCGGAAGTCGGCAATATAAAACGGATCGGACAGCCCTTCAAAAAGCGGTTCTTCTTTGCCCGAATGGGTTTTGTGGACCGGGTAGGTGCCGAACGACATTTTGTAGCGCTGTGTTACGGTGCCGAGTTGGAAGTGGTGGCAGGCCATTTGAAACGAATGGCAGATAAAAAAGCAATGTTTTTTGGCTTCCGGTTCTTCCGTTTGCTGATTGTGCTCCCACAACTGACCGATCAGGTCGAAAAACGGCGCCTGCCACGGACCGCCGCTTTCGAGCGGGTCGCCGGGGCCGCCGGAGAAAATATAAATATCGTAAGACAGATCGGGAATTTCGGTTTTGGCGCGCACATCAAAGTGATCGAAACTCAATTCGCCGGCATAGCGGTGCAGGATATTTTTCAGCATTGGTATACCCCGATTGGATTCACCATTGTACATGTCGATCAGTGCAGCACGCAGAGGAGTCATAGCAGGTTGTATCTCGTTTGTAAATAGAAACATAAACTGTACCACAAGTGTTCTCCGAAGCAAAGCTGCTTCGATGTGTGCGTACAGGATTGGAAATAAAACCGGCGGGATAAAAAGAAGTGACAAAGATCGTGCATCAGGCTGATTTCTGATATGTGTCAGGCGGTTTTATTTTGTCAACGACGTTCAAAATTGTAAGTTTGCCGGCCTTTTGTAAAAAGCCTGATTGAATTTATTTTCACCTGATTATCAAATACTTGAATATGGAATTTGTTTCGGAAGATATTATAGATGCCGTTATCGAAGAGTTGGAAACCTACTCCGATGAACAGTACGAACAAAAAATGGAAACTTTTGCCGAAGCCCAACCAGTGCTTTTCGCCTGGCTTTTCAGCGAGCATTTCGATTTGCTCCACGAAGATGAAAAAGGCTACCTGCAGTACCTGGCGCTCATTACCTGGAATGCAGCAGTAAAAGTCAACGGGCCGCTGGAAGCCGTTTCGGAAGATCAGATCGGCGAAGCGGAAGAAAAAAACTACGAAATGCTGGAACTCAGTGCAGGCAAAAAATTTCGCGACCGGCTCGATCCGTTTTTTGAAAACAGCGACCAGGAAGACCTGATTGCCTTTGCCGAAGAAGCCGTTCTGGAAGATGAGGACGATCCCGAATCACTAGTGACCAAAGAAGGCCGCGAGCCGATCTTCATCGCGCTGAAAACGATGGTGGATGTTCTGTCGCAGGTTTAGGGTTTGAAAACCTGAGATTTTGTCCATGATACAATATTGACGACTCGATATTGGAAAGCATGGACGCCAACAATGCTGAAAACTACGTTATACAATGCGGATTTTTCTCAAAAAATTAATTTTTCTGGATTGTATTCCTAAAATATTATGTATTTTTGGGAAAGTTTTCCAGAAATGATAGTAAAAAGATTATTAGAAGATAAAATAAAACTTAAAATAGGAACTGGCAAAGCCATCCTGATTTTTGGAGCAAGGCAGCTGGGCAAAACCACGTTGCTTCGACAAATATTTGCCAATGACCCTGCTACGCTATGGCTCAATGGTGATGAGCCGGATGTACAGGCGATGTTTCATGAGGTAAATTCGGCTCAACTCCGCCAGTTGTTTAGTGGTAAAAAACAAATAGTGATAGATGAAGCGCAACGAATACCCGATATCGGGTTGAAACTAAAACTTGTGACAGATAATATCTCTGAAACACAGGTAGTTGCCACGGGTTCGTCCGCTTTTGAGTTGGCCAACAAAACCAACGAACCACTTACCGGAAGAAAATGGGAATATCGAATATTTCCGCTTTCCTATGAGGAGATGGTGTTGCATCATGGATTTTTAGAGGAAAAACGAATGTTGCATACCCGCTTGGTTTACGGCTACTACCCCGAAATAGTGGCCAGTCCGGGCAAGGAAAAAGAACTGCTTAAAACCTTGACGGACAGTTTTTTATACAAAGACATTTTGCTCTGGGAAAATATACAGAAACCCGAAAAACTAATTCGGCTTATGCAAGCGCTCGCATTTCAGATAGGCAACATGGTGTCTTTCAATGAGCTCGGTAAACTTGT
>JAYSZC010001000.1:0-6790 GCA_043738235.1 Lewinellaceae bacterium
AGCCGAATTCCGGCTCGGGGCTTTCTATTTTCCCCAGCCAGGTCTCCAGGTCGCGTTTGCGCAGCACGCCGCCTTCACCACCTGCCCGCAGGGCTTCGAGCCAGCGGGAAGCGAAGAGTGACTTGCCCGGCGTTTTGTCGGCTTTACTACCGGAGGTGTAAAAAATCCGGGAAGAGTAGCGCAAGGCCTTTTTGATTTTCTGGGCGCAGTCGGGTTCCTGTTCGTAGTCGGGGCCGCCGGGGCCGCTTTTATTGCGGATGCCGAAAGAGCCGGAGTAGCAGGCATCGAGGGCGAGCAGCACGTGTTTGGCGGGGCAAAGGGCCAGGTAGGTGCCGAGTTCGTCGTAACTGAACCAGGAAAGCCGGTAGGTATCCATCATTTTTGCGCCTTTCGGCGCCAGGTAACCCCGGTCGGCAGTCGCATTGTAGTAGCCGTGCATGGAAAAGAAAAACAACACCTGGTCGTCGGGGGCGTATTCTTTATCGTTGTAGGCAGCCATCGTGGCGCGTATCTGCTCCAGCGTAGCATTTGGCACCATTTTACATTCGAAACCGTAGTCGTCGCGGAGTACGTCGCGGAGGTTTTCGCATTCGGTTTTGGTGTCGGGCAGCGCCGTGAGTTTATTGCCGTTTTCGTCTTTGTCATAATCCGTGACATAGAAAAAAACGGCGTAGTCTTTCCCGTTGCGGGGCGATTGCGCCGGGACATCGGGTAGCAGGAAGAGTAGGCTGAAAAGCGAGAGGAGGATTTGCTTCATAGATTTTGGAGTATTTGGATGTTTTTAACACAAAGATCAAAAAGTTTTTGATCTTATCGCCCCAACTGGAACATGGATTAAAGGAACACGGATTGAAAGGATGAGACACGGATTTTACCCTCGTAGGAATAATGGCAACACGGATGACACGGATGACGCGGATGACGCGGATTTTCCCGATTTAGAGTTGACATGGATCAAATATGTTTCACTTTTAGAAAAATAACAGGTCAACTCTAAATCGGGAAAATCTGCGTAACTCCGCGTCATCCGTGTCATCCGTGTTGCCATTATTCCTACGAGGGTAAAATCCGTGTCAAATCCCTTAAATCCGTGTTCCTTTGAGTATCCAAAAATCCGTGTCAAATCCCTTAAATCCGTGTTCCTTTGATCGATGTTCCTTTGAATCAAAAAATCCATATCCATGCGCCATACATCCCACCTGCTCGCTTGCTTGTTCCTTGCCATCACCACCGTCATCCAGGCTCAGCAAAACATCCCGCTTCCCGAACACCCGCGTCCTGACTTCCATCGCCCCGAATGGCAAAACCTGAATGGAAACTGGGCTTTTGAGTTGGATGCAAAAGATGCGGGTGTGCAGCAACGATGGTTTGACGGGAAGAAACCATTTACCCGCAGCATTCAGGTTCCCTTTCCCTGGGGTTCCCCTTTGTCCGGGGCGCCTGATTCGGCCGACATAGCGTGGTACCAACGGGAAATCATTGTTCCAACTGCCTGGAAAGGAAAACGCAGCTTTGTGACTATCGGCGCAAGTGATTGGCGTACAACAGTTTACCTCGACGGAACAGAGCTCGGCTCGCACGATGGCGGTTATACGCCTTTTTCATTTGAACTGACACAACACCTGACATACAACAACCCGCAACGCCTTGTCATTCGTGTCGACGATGTGCGGCGTTCATTCACTTTATACGGCAAACAAGGATATGGCAATGCCCGCGGCATCTGGCAAACCGTGTACCTCGAAAGCCGCGGCAACATTTACCTCGACGCATTGCATGTAGCGCCGGATATTGATGCCGGAAAAGTAAAGGTCACCGCTTATTTACCTGCCCCTGCGCCGCAAAACACGACGCTGCAAGTCAATATCAACGGTAACGGACAATCTTTTTCCACCTCGAAGACCGTCCCGAAAGGGAAAACCGAATACAGCTTCGAATTAGCACTTCCGAAGGCGCGCCTGTGGTCGCTCGACGATCCGTTTTTGTACGACCTGGAAGCCCGTTTAGGCGATGATGTCGTGCGGTCTTACCTGGGTATGCGCAAAATATCGGTTGTCAACCTGCCTGGCACGGAGTTTCCATACGTCGCGCTGAACAACAAACCCGTTTACCTGCAACTGGCGCTCGACCAGTCGTATCACCCCGAAGGATACTACACCTTTCCGAGCGATGATTTTATGAAGGAAGAAATCCTCCGCACGCGCCAGATCGGGCTGAACGGTATCCGCACCCATATCAAAGTGGACATTCCCCGCAAACTCTACTGGGCCGACCGCCTGGGTGTGCTGGTCATGTCCGACCTGCCCAACAGTTGGGGCGAACCGGATGCCGCCGCGCGCAAGGAATCGGAAGATACCTTCCGCGAAATGCTGAAACGGGATTTCAACCATCCCGCTATTTTTTCCTGGATTTTGTTCAATGAAACCTGGGGACTGACCACCAAAAGCCTGAAAGATGGAAAAGAGGTATCGGAATACCGCCCGGAAACACAACAATGGGTGGCAGATATGTACCGGAAAGCCAAAATAGCTGACCCGACCCGCCTGATCGAGGACAATTCTATCTGCTGCGGGCGCGGACACACGGAAACAGACCTCAACTCCTGGCACGATTACCTGCCCGGCTGGATGTGGGAGGAGCGCCTGGCTGAAATCAACCGGGAAACCTACGCCGGCAGTACGCACCACTTTGAAAAAGGATATCAGCAAGGCAAACAGCCCAATATCAATTCGGAATGCGGCAACGTGTGGGGCTACGACGGCAGCACCGGCGACGTGGACTGGTCCTGGGATTACCACCGTATGATGAATACGTTCCGAAAATACCCTAAAGTGGCGGGCTGGTTGTATACCGAACACCACGACGTTATCAATGAATGGAACGGCTACTGGCGTTTCGACCGCTCGAACAAGGAAACAGGCGTGGGCGAGCTCACCCCCGGCATGACCCTGCGCGATTTTCATTCCGATTTTTACATTTCCACGGGTAACGAAATCAGCCGGAGCGTACAGCCCAACGAAAAAGTCAGCGTACCGCTGTTTGCTTCGTTTTATTCGCCCCGTACCGACCTGGGCAAACAACTTACCCTGTACATCCGGCTGCACGGCTTCGACGCACTGGGACAGGAAAAAGTCTGGCTCGAAACCACCCGCCAAGTGCCGTACCAGCCCTGGATGCAACAGACCCTGGAACCGCTTTCATTGGTCATGCCCAATGAGAAAGCAGCGCTCACACTTTCCCTGACCTTGCGGGACAATGCGGGCGCGGCCCTGCACCATAACAGCGCACATTTTGTAGTGGAAGCGCCTTTACCCGCCGAAATGATGCTTTCAAATGGAAAAAAAGCGCAGTTGCTCAGCCTGGAACCCAAAGACTTTTCCAAATCAGAATGGACACAAAAACAATGGAACGTACTGAACGGCCTCAAGGTAAACGGCGCGGGCAGCGGCTTTTTCGAATACCGTTTTACAATTCCCAGAGACCTGAAGATTGATTCCATGGAAAGCGCTTCATTCCTGGCAGAAATTTCTGCCAAAACCTTGTTTGTCAAAGACATGGAAAAAGGTATGGAGGCCGGTATCGACTATATGCTGGGCAAAGGAACCGTTGCGCCGAGCCAAAACCCCAATGCGTATCCGATGACGGACGAAACACTGTTTCCGGGGGAAGTATACATCCGGGCCAACGGTTTTTTTGCCGGTCGTTTTGAATTGCGGGACGACCCGGCCGACCACCGCGGTGTTTTGTCCTGGCATTACCAGCCGAAAGAGCGCAAACTGCATGAAGCGGGTTCGTATGGCTACCGCATTGGGGCAACGATCCCGTCGGCAGCCCTGGAACAGGCGCAGCGCACGGGCGAGTTGGTCATCCGGCTGGAAGTACCGGATAGCATGAACAGCGGTTTAGCGATATATGGAGATCATTTCGGGAGGTACCCGATAAATCTGACGGTTGTTTTTATTGCGAAAAAATGATTCCATGCAACTCAAATCGCTTCTCAGCAAGGACAAAAGGCGCTATTATCGCCTCATCTGGCTCAAACACGACCTGCCTGCCGGGCTGACGGTATTTTTAGTAGCACTTCCACTTTGCCTGGGTATTTCGCCGGCTTCGGGCGCTCCGCTGTACGCAGGCATTTTATCAGGCGTGGTAGGAGAACCGATCAATTTTTTTTGGTGAAACAAACATCCTTGAAAACCTTTTTCTCGTATGTATGTTTAACCTTTATCTAAAGAAAATTGTGATTCATTTCTATAAAGAAGTTTTCATTTGGTTTTTTGGGGTTTATTAGGTGGGTCGGGCGCAAGTCTGACCTACCTTTTTTTATGCCCGCACGATTACTTATCTGATTATTGCGGACGGGGCAATATCGAAATGCTTGTGAAAACACCGGGAAAAAGCGCCTGGATTTTTGAATCCTACTGCCGAGGATACGTGTGAAACGGAGGGATAATACCGGTTCTCCAGGAAATATTTTGCTTTCTGCATGCGCATTCGCGTGATATATCGTCCCGGATTGACGCCCAACAAATCATTGATCTTTCGGGATAATGAACTGTCGCTGAGATGCAGGTCGTACGCCAGTTGTTTGGTTTTATAAGATGGATCGGATAGGTGAAGCAATACGACACTTTCCAGTTGCTGTATCCACAGGACATCATTGGCAGCAAGTAGTTTTCCGGAAGCGTAAGTAGAGCGGGCGCTATTGTATTTTGGCTCGGACGGTATGTTGCAACGAAGTAGTTCTCTGACTAAAGCAGTGAACTCTTCTGCTTCCAATTCCTGCAGGGAAAAATCACGAACGCTGGAAGAGAAGGTGGTAAACTTTCCGGTGTCTTGTGAAATAGGAATAAGATTGATGAGTGGAATATGGCGATGAGCGTCGTTCAGTTTGAGGAATTTCAGCAGGTGGTAATTATCCGAAGTCAACATAGATAAATCCGAAATAACCAATCGGATGCCCTTCACATCCTGCAATTGCGATATGGCCTCTTCTCCTGTTTGAACAAAATACAGATTGCAAAAATCGAGTATTGTTTGCAAACGTATTTTTAACCAACCGGGATCATAATGTATAATCAGGATGTTTTCCCGGGTGGGGCGCTTCAAGAATGTTTTGTTTTCAGTAAAGTCAGGCACGGGATTTACTTGCTTTAGATTGTTTTCAAAGCAAAGTAAACAGGGCCAAATGCAACCTATGTGCATTTTTTAATTTAACTTTTTATAATAACAAACAAAACGAAATCACGATGAAATCAGAAGCCTCGCACCTCTGCTACCCTTTCCTTAAAGGACTCGGGGCTGAGCACACGGATATGTTTTCCAAAGGAGAGCAGGTCAAAAATGATCTCAACATTAGGAATGAGGTGAAACTGGAAAGTCGCAGTTTCCCCATTGCGACTCAGCAGGCGTTGCGAGTGGTGAATGGGTTTTGTTTCAATGTAGAAAGACGCCATGGCGTCTGCTTCAATTTCTATATCGACAGGCTCCACGCCTTCGGGCTTTGTCACACCCACGATATGATCAAACCAGGTGGCCGGATTGAAGAGGTTATTCGGCAGGTATTCCATATCATTCGTCGGCTCGCTGGTAGCGATTCGATCCAGCGCCAGGTTCCAAACCTGGTCGTCGCGATCTATAAAACCTATATTTTCCAGATTTAAAGCAGCTTTTGTTGTAGGCTTTTCGCCATGCTCCTTGCCATTCCCGTTTGATATTTCCCGACCGAAAAGATACCAGCGGTTGCGCCATTCTTTTAACAGATAAGGATGGAAAAAACAATCTATCGCCTGT
Organism: Lewinellaceae bacterium; assembly: GCA_043738235.1. Lineage (GTDB taxonomy): Bacteria > Bacteroidota > Bacteroidia > Chitinophagales > Saprospiraceae > M3007. The sequence continues at coordinate 5,794 of JAYSZC010001000.1, forward strand.
TCCATAAAGGGATGATACAAGACGCGCAATACCTGTCGCTGAACGATCGCCTGGTAGATCGGGGCAATCCATTCCGTACCCTTTGCCAACGGATTTGTTTCAAACTGAATATAGGTAGGGTACAAGTCGGGTATATTTTTCCCGTTTTCAAAGCGCTTCAGTAATAAATCGAGCATGGGTATCTGCGGTAATCCGGGCAGCTGCCTCAAAATGGCCACGGTCTCGCGCAGGATATCGAGGTCTTCCTGCTTTAGGGGCGGCTTTTCAATACTGAATTCCTGGTTGGCGTAAAAATACAAACCGCTCTTGCAAACAATAGGGGCATTGTAGCCACGCGGCAGCGGACTGCGCATGATATTAATATCACTCTGAATCGTTCTTTTACTTACGGTTTTGTCAACGCCAAATTCTTCCTGTAGATGCCTGGAGACTTCAGCGATGAGTTCTTTCATTGTCCATTTTCGCCGTCCGCGATTAGAAAAGCATTGGTTCAAAACGCGGTAACGAAAAGACGCATGCTTATTAGTCGGCATAAACTGGGCAGTGATAATTCAAATAAGAGGAAAATTACCCATGGACGTATTGGTCGTTTTGAGCAACCAATGGGATTATAATTACTTCATCAGCATCTTTTCAAACGCGCAGGAATCAGCCTTAAAAAATTGTGAAAACAAAGAACTGACGGCCAAATGCAGCCTATTTGCATTTGAAAAATTAGAATGAATAATGTTTAATCCGGAACAGCAGGATAGTACATAACTTGCAGGAGGTGCAAGCGATATCCCCGTTGTAGCAGGGCGGCTGTTCAGCCGGTTGGAGTGGGCATGGTACTCGGATGTCTCCTTTTTTCGTGTTTCAACGTGCTTGAAACGGATAGATACCCAGAATGGAACTTATCAAAAAATGTAAAACAAAGATAGGCAAAAGTTTTGATAATCAAGTATTTATATTTGGTGCTCAGCGAAAGCCGGCACTTTCTAATGTAAGACATTTACGA
>JAYSZC010001001.1:0-6786 GCA_043738235.1 Lewinellaceae bacterium
TGGTAGAACAGGCCTGTGATGGCGGAAAGCGGGCAAGTCACCACATCGGCGCCGGCTTTGGCGCATTGTACGATATGCAGCGGCGAACGGATGCTGGCAGCCAGGATGGACGTGTCGAAGTTCTGGAGCGTATAAATTTCGACAATTTCTTTGATGAGTTCGATGCCGTCCCAGGACATATCATCTATCCGTCCGATAAAAGGACTGAGGTAGGTAGCGCCTGCCTTGGCGGCCAGGATCGCCTGTCCGGCGGAGAAAACCAGGGTGCAATTGGTCTTGATACCCAGTTCCGTAAAATGAGCGATGGCTTTAATGCCGTCTTTAGTCATGGGCACTTTTACCACGATATTTTCATGCAGTTGGGCTAATTTTTTGCCTTCCTGAACCATGCCGCTAAAATCCGTTGCAATCACCTCCGCGCTCACATCGCGGCCGGGGCCGACAATTTCGCAAATTTTGCGGTAGTGGTTGAGCACCGCCTCGGCGCCCGAAATGCCTTCTTTGGCCATTAGGGAGGGATTGGTGGTCACACCGTCGAGAATGCCGAGTTCGGTTGCTTCGCGGATGTGATCGAGGTTGGCAGTATCTACAAAAAAGAGCATCTGTATTGGAAGGTTAGACTGGTTTGAAAATGTTTGATAGTTTGGGGAGCAATGAATGCAAATGGGCGAATGAGCGGCGTGGAAGAAAAGCGAAAAAATCGCCCGTTCACGCAACCGCTCATTCGCCCACTAAAAAAGTGTGCCGAACACACCGCTACGACCACATATCCTTGCTGCATTTCTGCCCTGGGGAGGTTTTGCAGGAGCTGGTCGTCCGGCACGGCGCAAAGGTAGCGTGTTTACCACAAAAAAAACGCGTATTTTTCGCACCTAAATTTTCTGCTGCTCTTTTTCGGGCAGACTTCGACCAAAATGCGTTCTTTTGCGTTGCAACTTTAAGTGCATTTCCCCTGTAGAATATGCTAAAGCCAATCCATCTGTATGTCTGAAACGATTTCCCCGGCCTCTGTTACCATGACATCTGCCGCTTATAGCGGCGCAGCACTCGAATGGCTCAATGCCCGGCCTGAGCCGCCTGTGCGAACGGATCTGTGCGCTTTGAGCGACAGCTTCGCTATCCAATGTATCCATGAACTGGTAGACAACCACGCATTTGATCTGACGATCCATGCCAATCACCCCGCAGGCGACTGGTTGAGCCACCTGTATTTTGAAGCCCGCAACCGGGAAAAAGTATTCGGCACCAGAAACCTCGGTATCGGTTACCCCTTTGTACTGGCGCATATCGGCGGCCAGGAGGTAGCGGCGCCACTTTTTATCTGGCAGGTAACGCTGGAGCCGGATCAGCAACACGCTGATAACTGGCATGTGCAACGCGGCGACTCCCATGCATTGCTGCCCAATTATCCGCTTTTTCACCTGCTGGATGCCCTGCATGATACCAACCTGTCGCAACAAGCACATCATTTGGCGGAAGCCAAAAGCCTGCATACCAAAGATTTCAGTGAGATGATTGAAGGCGTGCGCCTGATGCTCGGACTCATAGAAGACGGCTTGCCCCTGAGCATTCAACCATTTGCGCAACCCGATGAAATCCTGCATCATATTTCGGAAGGCCGATTGTGCTGGTCGGCGGTGGCGGGTATTTTCCCTTCGCTGCCGCGCACCACCGTCACGCAACCCCCGGTGGTTGCGCCCGACCTGCCCGCAGATACTAAAGCCTGGGCGCACTCCTTTTCCATGCTGCCCCTCGACCCTTCCCAGCGCTCGGTACTCAGCGCGGTGCAGCGCAATGCGCTCACGGTGGTGGAAGGCGCATCCGGCTCCGGCAAAACGTACCTGATTTCCGCTATTGTGATGAATGCCTTGTCCAATGGCAAAAAATGTCTTGTTGTTTCCAAAAGTATCAGCGCGCTGCGCCGTTCACAAAAATTCCTGCTCGATAAAGGGGTGGGCGAGTGCTCTTTTGTTCTGCGCGACCTGGAAGGCGATAAACTGATGCTGGCCGATATGCTTCGAATGTCGGCAGATGCCAAAAATAAGTCCTCCTACGACCCCGAGATTTTCAAAACGGTGTTGAATAAAACCCACCGTGAACAACATAAACTGGATTCCGCCTGGGAGGAATTGCACAGCCCCTTGTTCGGCAGCCTGAGTTTTACGGAAACGGTCGGGCGCTATTTGCGCGCCAACCGGACGGAAGGTAAAGAATTGTTGCTGAGCCAGTTAAACACGCAGGACTTTGTTTTCAAAAAAGAAGAATACGATGAAATTGTGGAAGCGATTTACGCTTCCGAACCGCTGTTCCGACGTTTTCCCACGCTGCAACATCCACTGAACCGGCTGAATCACAACGTATTTACCGAATATTCCAACGCGAAAGGCCGCGCCTGGACCGAAGAACAGGTGGCCGCTCTGATGGCGAAAGCCACCGCGCTGCACCACCGTTTTATTTCCAAAACCAACGACTATTCGGAAAGCCTGCTGGATCATTACGAACAGTATTTTTCCGATTTATCCGCCTTTATCAAACGCATCCGCGACGGCCTGGAAGATGGCGTGACGCGCTTCGGGCCTGATTTTGAAAAAGCCATTTCCAATGTGGAAAAACTGTACGGTGTTTTCAGCGAGCGCTACAAAGAGATCGTGACCGCCAAAGAACAAATCGGGGTTATTTTTGAAGAAATGCGCCGCACCTATAGCCTGCGCAAATATTTTGAATTTGATTTTCCTTCGCATTTTGACAACCGCAACATTCGGAAAATCAGCGAGTTGACCAAAGATTTCGACGCAGCGCTGCGGATGTGGCGCAAACGGATTCCGGCCATCGTCCGTGAAGACGTGCGGCGCCTCAACGCCAAAAGCATCCATTCCGAACTCGATTTCAAGGAACAAATCAAGGACCTGGAATACTCGCTGGATATTTTCCTCGATGAGTTCAACGCCGTCGGCCTCTACCAGAATCCCCTCAAACACGAGATGCTGACGATCCCCAAACGCCAGGAATTTCTGGAAGACGTGATCGCCCGGCTCGAAGACACGCAGTTTTACCTGCGCGATTTCGACGATTTTTATATCTGGCAAAAACACTGGCTCTCGCTGGCCCCACCCGCGCAAAAAGCCGTGCAGGCGTTGTGCAAAATCAAACCGCAAAACTGGCAGGCCGCATTTGAAAGCTGGTACCTGCACTATTTGTTGCAAAATGAATTTCATCCCGGACTGCAATGGGACGACAAAACCATCAGCGATGTGGCGGATTACAGCCGCGAACTGAAACGCCTGCTGGCAGGACAGATCAGTACGCTGTGGCAGGATCGCAAAAACAAAGCGCTGAAAGCTTTAAGGTCCAATCATTCCAAGGCTTATAAAAACTGGTTTGGTAAAGACAACCGCAAGTTATCGGCCGGTTTGAAGTCGGAAGACCTTTTCCACAACCACATCGAAACGCTGACGGAAACGCTGCCGGTGCTGCTCACCACTCCCGAAGTGGCGCTCGACGTGGTGCAAATGTCCAATATGGTGTTCGACGTAGTGCTGGTAGACGAGGCGCATAATATTCCGAAACAGGAATGTTACCACCTGTTCGACCTGGCAAAACACCTCGTGGTATTCGGCGATGCAAAACAGGATATGACGCCTTTTGCCGAAGACGATATCCTCGAATTCTGCAAAGGCATCGGCGCTATCACGCACCAACTCCAGTACCACCACCAGGATACGCCCGAAGGCTGGGTGCGGTTTAATAAAATCGCTTTCGACACGCCTTTCAAACGTATTCCCTCCGGCCGCAGCGCCCTCGACTCGACGGTGGTGACCAACGTGGAGGGCCGCTACGACGAAGCCAGCGGCACCAACGACGCCGAAGCCCGCCAGATCATCGACTGGCTGAACCTGATAGAACCCACACCCGCACATACCTACCCGGTGGTGGGCATCGCCTGCGCCACGGTGGAACAACGCGACCTGATCGCCGGACAATTGCTCAAAATACGCCAGCGCAAAATGGCCGGCTGGGAAAAAATCCAGCAATTGTACCTCAACGGCCTGGGTGTGTACCAGTTTGCCGAATTGCAGGGCCAGCATGTCGACATCATGTTGTTGTCCCTCACGCATGGCGTGACCGACGCACAGGGCACGCTCACCCGGCACCTGTATTTCTGGAACAGTCAGTTGGGTTTCAACCAGTTACACGTGGTGCTCACCCGCGCCACGCAGAAATTCTACATCGCCCACTCCATCCCGGAAGGGCTGCACTCGGTGCTGGCCGCCGATAGAAATTTCCTCGGCACCTGCATCCTCTCGCACCTGGTCACCTTCGCCGACTTTATCCAGCGCGGCGAACGCGAAGCCGCCGAAGAACAGCTGAACAAGATGAAAGCGCTGCTGAAATACACGGATTCTTACTTTGAACCGACTTTATTCGGCGAAGAAGTAGAACTGGCGCTGCGCCCCTATTTCGAGCAAAACCAGATGAAACGTTCCGCCATGGCCGCCGGGGTACGGGTACCACTTTTCATCGAAGGCAAAGACCTGGAAGAACAAAGCAGCGTGCTGGCTTTCGACGGCGTGCTCGCGCCGACGCAACTCCCCAGTTACGAATGGGAAGAAAAAATGGGCCATTATTTCCGCAAACAAGGAATCGCCTATGTGCCGGTGTTGTCGGCGCACTGGTGGAAAAGCCCGAAACAGGAGGCGCGGAAATTGGCGAGTCGGTTGTTGCAGCAGAAGTAGTCCGAAGTGCGAAGTCGGGAGTGCGAAGTGGTGGTAGCGCTTGGGCTGTACCGGCGAGTTTAGCCGCAGGAGGTGGAGGTTAGATGTCTTGTTCTTAATGTTTCCGACATCCGGCAGCTAAAGCAGCCGGTACATTCAAGCCACTGCTTGCTCGAAGCAGAGCAGTCTGCTAATTCCTATAAACCAGATTAAGAATGAGGGTAGTAACCTGGAATTGTAATGGAGCCTTACGGAAAAAATTTGAACAACTTTCAGACTTGAAGGCTGACATTTATATCATACAGGAATGTGAAGATCCTGCCAGGATTCAATATAAAGCATTTAATGCTTGGGCAGAGAACCATTTATGGACTGGCGAAAGCAAGCATAAAGGCATAGGGATATTTGTAAATAGTAACTTAAAAATCGAGTTACTGAATTGGGACAATCAATACAAAGACCATACAGTTAAACATTTCTTGCCCTGTTTAATCAACGGCGATATTCAAGTACTCGGAATTTGGACACATAAAAACAACTCCCCAAATTTCGGCTACATAGGACAAGTATGGAAATATTTGCAAGTCAATAAAGAGAAGTTTGGTAATGTGATTATTGCAGGTGATTTTAATAGTAATGCCATTTGGGATGAATGGGGTAGGTGGTGGAATCACACTGATGTAGTAAAAGAACTCAAAGAGATTGATATAGAGAGCCTTTATCACAATTATTTCAAGGAAGAACAAGGCAAAGAATCCCAACCCACATTCTTTTTACATAGAAATCAGGCGAAACCTTATCATATTGACTACTTGTTTGCTAGCAAAGATTTATCGAATCGTTTGTCGAAATTTGAAATTGGCAATGTGGAAAATTGGTTAAAAATAAGCGATCATTTGCCGCTGATTTGTGACTTTGAATAATCTTCTGAACCTGTCGCGCACTTCTTATAGCAGAACGACACCCTAACAGCCAAAACAACCCCAAAATCATTATCTTAGCTGCGTAAACGTCGCTTCCCATGGATAAAGACCTTCAAGATAAACTTTTGACCCTCCTCCTTCCGTACCATCCGGTGCGCATCGGAATCTTTGGTTCCTATGCGAGGGGCGAAAACAAAAAGAAAAGCGATTTGGATATCCTGGTCAAGTTCAAAGACCAGATAGGTTTATTGAAACTGGTTCAGATAGAACAGGCGCTTTCCGACAGTCTTGGAATACCTGTTGATTTAATCACGGAAAATGCATTGAAAAATCCGCGCTTGATGAAATCCATAGAGCACGACCTTATTACGATTTACGAATGAAGAAGGACGACCTGATATACTACTTGGGAAACTGCCATCAACGATATTCCGGGACTGGTTTTTGAAATACAATCAATTATCAGAGAACTCAAATAAGCAAACTAAATCAATCAAACAACGTCACCAATGGATCGGAGAAAATTTATCAAAGCCGGCGCTACCCTCACAGGTTCCCTGATTTTACCTTTCCCTGCAAAGCCGGCGCAGGATCCTGTCAAACTCGCCATCCTCGGGACGGGCTGGTGGGGCACCGATGTCCTGCTAAGCAATGCCCTGACTTCGGGCCTTTTTGAAATCGTCGGCCTGTGCGACGTGAATTCGGTCTCCCTCCAACGCGCTGCGACCGTGGTGGCCGAAGCAGGTGGCAAAAAACCGAAACTGTTTTCCGATTACCGGGATATGTACCAGATGCAGGGCCTGCAGGCGGTGGTGATCGCTACGCCTACGCATTGGCACGCTTTACAGTTTATAGATGCCTGCCAGGCCGGACTGCACGTATTTCTGGAAAAACCGATCAGTTACGACATCCGGGAGGGACAAGCCATGCTGGAAGCGCATCGCAAGGCCGGAAACGTGGTAGTGGTCGATTTTCCCCGAACGATGCTGGGCACCAATGAAAAGATCAGTGATTTGATTCAGCGCGGTGAAATCGGAAAGATTTGGCAGGTGCAGGCGAATATCCATAATCCTGAAGGCGCCGTGGTAGAAAAAGCGATCCCGGAAACCATCGACTTTGAGACGTTTTGCGGCCCCGCGCCGCGCGTAAAA
>JAYSZC010001002.1:0-6784 GCA_043738235.1 Lewinellaceae bacterium
GACACCGGTTCCGTCCTTCAAGTGGGATCAAAAAAATTTTACCAAACCTAATCCCCCTCAAAATCAGTCATTTATATTATGTTAATAGACGACGAAAAAGTAGTCAACAACGAACAGGAAGAAGTCAATGTTTCCGCTGAGGAAACAGTAGAGACTCCTGTTGTTGCAGAAGATCCGGAAGTTGTTGCGGAAGCAGTAGTGGAAACACCTGTTGCGGAAGCAGATCCGGAAGTTGTTGCGGAAGCAACAGTGGAAACACCTGTTGTTGCAGAAGAACCGGAAGTTGTTGCGGAAGCAACAGTGGAAACACCTGTTGTTGCAGAAGAACCGGAAGTAGTTGCGGAAGCAACAGTGGAAACACCTGTTGCGGAAGCAGAACCGGAAGTAGTTGCAGAAGCAACTGTGGAAACACCTGTTGCAGTGGAAGTGCCTGAGGTTGTTGCAGAAGCGGTGGTAGAAACACCAGTTGCGGAAGCGGAGCCGGAAGTTGTTGCAGAAGTAACTCCTGAAGAAGAATCAGAAGTTGTTGCAGAAGAAGAGGAAGAACCCGCTCCTGCTGCGAAAAAAGAAGAAGAACCTGTTGTTGAAGAAGAGGAAGAAGACGTGGAACTGCCTGAGTTTGAACCGGTCATTGCCGGCGGCGCCCACGACGATTTCAACTGGTTGATGGACAAACGCGGTGCAATCGCCTACACAAAGGAAGATAAAGCAACGTTGTTGAAACAGTACGACGCAACACTCAAAAGTGTTACGGAAAATGAAATCATTCGCGGTCGCGTCAGCGCGATCAGCGGCGGCGACGTAGTACTCGACATCAATTACAAAAGCGACGGCCTGATCCCGATGAGCGAATTCCGCGATACACCGGGTCTGGCACAGGGAGATGAAGTAGAGGTTTACGTGGAAAGCCAGGAAGACAGCCAGGGTCAATTGGGCCTGTCCCGCCGGAAAGCGAAAATCCTCCGCGCCTGGGAAAGCATTGTTGACTCTTTCAAAAACGGTACCATCATTCGCGGTACGGTTATCAGCAAAACCAAAGGTGGTCTGATCGTTGATTGCAACGGTCTGGAAACGTTCCTTCCCGGTTCGCAAATCGACATCAAACCTGTTATTGACTACGACCAGTACGTAGGTAAAATGATGGAATTCAAAGTGGTGAAAGTCAACGAGCAGATCAAAAATGCCGTTGTGAGCCATAAAGCGCTGATCGAAAGCGATCTGGCGGAACAACGCGAGCAAATCCTCGGCAGCCTCGATAAAGGTCAGGTACTGGAAGGTATCGTCAAGAACATCACCGATTTCGGTGCGTTCCTCGACCTCGGCGGCGTAGACGGTCTGTTGTATATCACCGACATCAGCTGGGGCCGTATCGGTCACCCAAGCGAATTGCTGGCGCTCAACCAGCGCATCAACGTGGTGGTACTCGACTTTGACGAAAACAAAAAACGTATCAGCCTCGGCCTCAAACAACTCACCCCGCATCCGTGGGAAGTGTTGTCAGCCGAAGTAATAGAGGGTTCGGTCGTCAAAGGTAAAATCGTCAATATCGAAGACTACGGCGCATTCGTTGAAATTCAACCGGGCGTAGAAGGTCTGATCCACATCAGCGAAATTACCTGGGGCAACCAGAGCATCAATGCGAAGGAATACTTCAAAATGGGCCAGGAAGTGGAAGCGCGCGTCGTGACCATCGACCGCAGCGACCGCAAAATGTCGCTCTCTATCAAGCAACTGACTGCAGATCCATGGAGTGAAATCACGGATCGTTTCCCGATCGGCGGCAACCATACCGGCACGGTGAAAAACATCACCAACTACGGTATTTTTGTAGAACTGAGCGAAGGCGTCGGCGGCATGGTACATATCAGCGACCTGAGCTGGACCAAACGCTACGCACACCCCAGCGAGTTCACAAAAGTGGGCAGCCCGCTCGAAGTAGTGGTACTCGACATCGACAAAGACAAACGGCAGATCAGCCTGGGTCACAAACAGACGCAGGAAAATCCATGGGATGGTTTTGAAGAACTCTTCCCCGTTGGTTCTTACCACGAAGCGACAGCCATGAAACGCGACGACAAAGGCGCTACTTTCCAACTGCCGCACAGTCTCGAAGCATTTGCACCGGCCAAACACATCCGCAAGGAAGACGGCCAGCCGGTCAATCCGGGCGATGTTTTGACGGTTAAAGTGATCGAATTCAACAAAGAAGATCGCCGCATCCTGGTATCGCACACCCGCTACTTAGAGGATTTGAAATACAAAGCAGAATCGGCAGTACGTGCTGAACGCGCCAAAGAAGATGGCGAACAGCAATCGGCAATCGGTGACGTTCAGAAAAAAGTAGAAAAAGAAACACTGGGTGATCTGGCTGCCCTGGCTGCTCTGAAAGAGTCGCTGGACAGATAAGTTTTCTGGTGTTTTTGAAGGATTATATTATAGGCCGCCATAATTGGTAGCACGGCCTTCAGGCCGTCGGGAAAAAGGGCGTTTACGCCCTGGATATTGCTAAAAGCGCCATAAATGACGCTTATCCCGACAGCCTAAAGGCTGTGCTACCTTTTATGGCGGCTTTTTTTATTATGGGCTGCTCCGATTTTTCGGGGCGGCTCTTTTTTTAGGGATGAGGGACTCAGCAGGAATGAGGGATGAGGGATGAGGGATGCCGAGCGTGACACCGGACACATTGGTGTCTGGAACCTTCGAAATTTGGGCGGCCACAAGGGCCGCCCCTACAAAAATCAGGCTTTTAGACTTGCCAATGGCAAGGTTTTATGTTTATGATGTAGGGGCGACCCTTATGGTCGCCCAAATTTCGAAGGTTCCAGACACCAATGTGTCCGGCATTACGCTCAGCATCCTTCATTCCTCATCCCTCCTAATGCCTCAACGATCACCCCGCAGGCAAATTCAATTTCCTCCATCGTAATCGTCAGAGGCGGTGCAATGCGCAGGCTCCGGTCATTGAACAAAAACCAGTCGGTGATGACGCCGTTTTCAATACAATAACGGATGGCTGTCTGCACTTTGGCGGCATCGCCCAGATCGACAGCGAACCAAAGCCCAGCGCTGCGCAATTCCACAATGGCCGGATGTACGAGCATTTTTTTAAACAGCGCTGCTTTTTCCGGTATTTGTGTCGGCAAATCGCTTTCCAGCAGCACTTTCAGCGTAGCCAGCCCGGCAGCGCAGGACACCGGATGCCCGCCGAATGTCGTGATATGTCCCAGCACCGGATCGTGCGTCAAGGCCTGCATGACTTCGCGGCGGGCAATAAATGCGCCGAGCGGCATGCCGCCGCCGAAACCTTTGGCCAGCAGCAGTATATCGGGCACGATGCCGTATTTCTCAAAAGCAAAGAGCCGTCCCGTACGTCCGAAACCTGCCTGAATTTCATCCAGGATCAGCAAGGCGCCCGTGGCCGTACATCGTTCGCGCAAAGCCGTCAGCCAAGCAGGGTCGGGCACATATAATCCTGCTTCACCTTGTATCGTTTCCACGATAACCGCTGCCGTGTGACGGTTTATCTGTTCGATATCGGCCATACTATTGAAATCAATATGCCCGATTCCCGGCAACAAAGGTTGGAAAGCCAGGGTAAAATCCGGCGGCGACATCAGGCTGGCTGCGCCCTGGGTGCTGCCGTGGTAAGCATTGCGGCAGGCTATAAACTGGTAGCGACCGGTATATCTTTTTGCCAGCTTCATCGCGCCTTCCGTAGCTTCGGTTCCTGAGTTGACAAAATAAACGGAATCGAGTCCCGGCAGGTTTTCACTCAGCAAACGCGCAAATTCCACTTGCGGCGCCAGTACGTATTCTCCGTAAACAAGGGTATGCCAGTAAGCATGGAGTTGTTGTTCGACGGCGGCCTGTACCTGCGGATGGCGGTGCCCCAGCACGCTGGGGCCGATGCCCGCAATGAGGTCGAGGTATTTTTTGCCCCCGCGATCATACAAGTAGCACCCCTCCGCCCGCTCTATTTCAAGGGCTAGCGGACCGGCAGAGGTTTGGGCAATATGTTGAAGAAACATCGCCCGGTGCGAAATTGCGGCGCCTAAAGGCGCTGGAAAAACCTGCATGGGTGCTATATTCTTGGCTTTTGTTGATATTTGTTCGCCTATTTTCTTACCAATCCGTTAATTATTTTTGGAAAAGAAGTTTTTACGCCAATATTTGTGCCGTTGGCTTTTCATTTGATAGAAACAAATGATCAAACTGGCCGGAATATTGTTTGAGACAAAGTTCCATCTTTTAATACAGAACGGAATGCTGCCCGGACAAAATACTACTACAGATGACTGCTCACAATTTAATTGCTCATGATATACCGGCCCTTACGGTCGATCAAACGGGACGCGATGCGTTTCATTTGCTGAATGACTACCATGTCAAACATTTGCCGGTATTGGAAGACGGTCGTTTGGTAGGGATTCTTTCGGAAGAAGATGTATTCAACCACAAGTTGTACGATACGATCCGTACCTACGATTTTTCCATGCTGCGGCGTTTTGCCGTGCTGGAAAACGAACATATTTTTGAAGTGATGCGGGTCATGGGCGACAATAGACTCACGGTAATCCCCGTCACAGACGAGGAGGGTAAATACCTGGGGCTGATTTCTCAAAACGACCTGCTGCGCTACTTTGCCAACACGGCCTCCTTTACGGAACCCGGCGCGGTGTTGGTACTCGAAATGAACCGCCGCGATTACTCGCTTGCCACTATTGCCCAAATTGTAGAGTCGGAAGATGTCAAGATTCTCAGCACGTTTGTAACCTCCGGGGATGATCCTGATCTGGTGGAACTTACCATCAAGGTCAATCGCCACGAAATCGGCCGCGTGATCGCCTCGCTGGAGCGCCACGAATATGAAGTGAAACACACGTTCAGCCATATCGACCACTCCAATGCCATGACGGAGCGTTATGAATCGTTTATGAATTACCTGAACATGTGAGACGTGAATCGTGAGTTGTCAATTGTGAGTAGTGAATTGTGAGTAGTGAGTTTCAATTACTCACAGTGACCGTTAACCATGTACGGCCTCACAATTCACTACTCACCACTCACAATTCACTACTCACAATTCACCACTCACAATTCACATGACGTTTCCCTCCGCCCTTTTTTTAAACTTTTCAGGTGTTGCAGCGCTTTGTCTGTCGCCGCTGAACAGCATGTATGAAGGAAGTTCAAGTTGGGTAAACGATCCGAATATCTGCGAATCAGCCGTTGATATTACCCCCTTTTTTGCTGCCGGAACAGGTGTGGTACAAACGACCGGAATCTATGACAACACCGCTGCGACAGCCTCTCCAGGCGATCCCGTTCCACCATGTTTTGCAGAATCAGTCGCCGAGCCTGTGGTCAATAATAGCTTGTGGTTCAGGTTCATCGGCAATGGAGGCATGTTCCATATAGAGACGGTTCCCTGCAATTCAGGCGCGCAATATATTACCGGCGGAGATACGCAAATCGGTATTTACCAGGGAACAAACTGCGACAACCTGCTGCCGGTGGCCTGTAACGAAGACCTGTATTCCGACAGCGACCCTAACACGGATTTTCGCGCCGGACTTGACTTTCAAACTGAAGTGGGCCAGACCTATTACATGATGGTGGATGGCTATTCGTCGGGCGGCATGGCTGCCGTTGGCCGTTTTTGTATTCAAATCACCCGGATCGCGCCCGTTTCCTGCGAACAGGCGGCTGCGGGTACCTTTCAAATTGCCAACAACGGTTTTCTTTGTAAAGGCCAAAACCTGTTGAACGCATTGAGTTTTAACACTTCCTCTTTCGTTATTCCTGTCGCCGAGCCGCTTGCCGGCATGAGTTGGGTACTGACGGCGCAACCGATTCCGGCCGGTACCTGGCCGGGTAGCATTTTAGGTGTTATCAGTACGGCGCTCAGCCCCCAAGTTATTCCCGTGAACTTGCTCAACAACAGCACCAGTTCCGAACCGCTTGTTTATTATTTTACCCCTGTCGTGGTGGGCGGCGCGACCCTTATCCAACCCGATGCCGATCCCAAAGTGCATAACCTGGACGTTTCGGCGGGATGTTATGTCGTCGGGGCATCGCATCTACTCACTCTTGTTCCGGTTCTTGAACCTATCCAGGGGTTTGCTACGGCAAACCCTGCCTCGGCAGGGCAAAACAACGGCTCCGTTACGCTTGCCTTAAACGGCGGTTATCCCTCTGCAGTGGGCAACCCTGCCTTGTATCAATTTCTATGGAACACAGGGGCAACCACTCAAAACCTGAATAACGTGGGCCAGGGGACTTATAACGTCACGATTTCGGATCCAAGCGGCTGTACCGACAGTATTACGCTTACGGGAGATGTTACGGTAACTTCAAAGGATCCGGCAGCGATTATCCGTCTGGATATCAGCCCCAATCCGGGAAGCGGCATCCTGCTGCTACATATATTACTCAGTGATTCCGTTGAATTGAACATTGACATCCTGAATCCACTTGGTCAGGTATTGCAACAGACGAAAACCGAAAAAGTGGACAAATGGGATCAAATGATTGATCTGCGTTCCTGTTCCGATGGGATGTATTTTATCCGCGTAGAAGCCGGCGGGCAAATGGCGATGCGAAAAGTGGTATTGCAGCGTTGAGAAAATTTCCCACATTTGCATTTTCAATGTTCAAGTAGCGCCTAACAGTCCTACCCTAAACAAAGTAGAAAGTAGGTGTGCAGAATTAGTTTAGACTAAATTCTTTACAAATGCTTGAGTATCAACACTGATAACCAATAACTAATAACGGATAACTACTT
>JAYSZC010001003.1:0-2688 GCA_043738235.1 Lewinellaceae bacterium
CCTGATGCGCTGACGAATGAAAAAGCGCGGGCGGCGGCGGTATTTAAGGAATACTGGGAGCGGGCGAAAAGGGATGTGGGGTATTTGGTGCAGAAGGCAGCTTTTGAGGGGAGGTAGATTGCTTTTCTTCACCGCCGGACTACTGACTATCTGAAAGGGCAGACAAGACGAGGCGGAAGCCGATACCGCCGTAACTGTTAAACGTCGCGTTGTAGCTGCGGTTCGAAGTGCGACAGAACTGCGCGGAGTAGATCCAACTGCCGCCGCGATACACGCGGGTTGCGCCCGTCGTTTTAGTCTTATTGTCGCACAGATAGGGTTGATAAGTATCCTGGCACCATTCCCAAACGTTGCCGCTCATATCGTACAACCCCAGCTCATTGGGTGCTTTTCTGCCAACGGAGTGAGGTTTGTTCTCGGTATTTTCAGAATACCACGCTACACTATCTAAGTTATTGCTGCCTGCGTATAGGTACTTCCCGCTTTTGTTACCACCACGTGCGGCGAATTCCCATTCAACTTCTGTAGGAAGCCGATAACGTTTCCCTGTATCCTTGTTAAGTTTCTGGATAAACTTCTGGACATCATCCCACGATACTTCTTCTACCGGAAAGTCATTGGAGTCTTTGTGGAATGAAGGGTTATTGCCCATAATGGCTTCCCACTGCGCTTGCGTAACTTCGTATTTACCTATGCTAAACGATCCGACTGTGACACTGTGCCGGCATTCATCACTGCCTCTGTTTTTTTCGCTTTCCGGGCTGCCCATTGTGAAAGTCCCACTGGTGACCGGCACCATCAAATAACTAAACGCTTCTTTCTCCCCTCCAAACATCTTCGGAACCAGCCAGATCGCCAGCGCCAGCGCCAGCACCCCGCCGCCATAGGCAGCATAACGACCCACAGGCAAGGGTGTAGCAGCAGCGCGTTTTAATTCTTTGATCCGGAAACGCGCTTCTCGAGCATGTTCGCCCTGCGGGTTTTGCGCGAGGTAGGACTGGTAGGCATTCAGGTCATTTACTTTTAAGGTCTGCTGCCAAGCTCTTTGGTCGGCGCGCCGAGTGGCGTTTTCCAGCTCCCGACGCTGTTGTTCCAGGCGGTCGCGGTCTTCCTGTCCCCGGCGTATTGGCGTCTGCCGTTTGAGCAGGTCTTCTGCTTCCTGCTCGATACGGGCTTGCTCGGCGCGGGTGCGATGTTCGGATGCGAGGCGTTCGGCCTCCGCTTGCTTCAGTGACTGTTGTTCGGCCAGTTTTGCCTGTTTCGCTTCCTCTTTTTGGCGTTCGGCGGCCTCTTTTGCTTCTTTCTTCTGGCGTTCGGCTTCCTGTTTGGCGGCCAGCGCGGCGAGGCGTTGTTGCTCCGCAGCCTGCTCTATAGCCAGAGCGGCTTCCCGGGCGGATTTTTCTTTTTCCAGTTCCGCAGCCAGCAGCAGATCGAGGGTGCGTTTTACACCGGCTACCACATCCAGCCAGGCGTCGTCGCGCTCGTGCCAGTGGCGGCGGTCGGTCACGGCGTTGCCATCGGTGGGCAGCACCTGTAGTTTGCTGATGATGGGGTCGTCAAGAAAGGAACAGGGGCGTACAATGACCGGCAACACCCGCGCTTCGCCTTGTTCGTGGCGACTGATGGCGTACTTGATTTCCACATCATGGATATACACCGAACTGTAATAGGCCGAACTAACGAGGATCAGGATAATATCGGCGGTATCGAGTTTTTGTACGATCGCTTTTTCCCATTCCACGCCGGGATTGATCTCGCGATCGCTCCAGACTTTGATTCGTCCGGCCAGTTCGAGGGGACGCAATTGCCCCAGCAGTTCCTTGAGGTACTGCTCGTCTTCACGGGCGTAAATGGTAAAAAGTTTGTATGGTTGCGGCATGGGGAGGCGCAGTTGGTATTTTCGTAAGGGAGCAAATTAATCCTTCTCCTGTCTCCGTTTGATCTCATCCCGGATTTTCGCAGCCATTTCATAATCTTCGGCTTCCAGCACTTCCTGCAATTTCGTTTGCAGCGTGTCCATCGAAAGGGTTTCGATCGCGTCGCTGTCCATATTACCGGCTACCTGGGCGGCGCGGAGGCTGCCATCTTCCTGTTCTTCCAGCACCACACCGGCGGCTTCGAGGATAAAGTCGTATGTGTATATTGGGCACTCGAAACGCACCGCCATGGCAATGGCATCTGACGTGCGGGAATCGATTTCAAATAATTCGCCTTCGCGCACACAGATCAGACGGGCGTAAAAAATACCGTCCAGCAGGTTATTGATCACCACTTCTTTCAACTGGATGTCGAAAGTATCGAGCGTACTTTTGAATAAATCGTGGGTCAGCGGGCGATTGGGCACCATACGTTCCATGGCCACCGCGATCGCCTGCGCTTCAAAACTGCCTATGACGATCGGCAGACGGCGCTGTCCTTTGCGCTCGCCAAGTACCACAGCGTAATTGTGTGACTGCGTCATACTATGAGAAAGAGCCACGATGTCGAGTTCTATACGTCTCATTATCAATTAGATAAAAGTTCTTGTCAGGAAAATGGGATGCAAAATATTACGGTTTCAATACGGGTATTGCACCGGACAAATGTATTGCGGGCGCAAAAATAATAATAAAAACACAGGTCGTGGGTATTTGGATGCGGAGTAGGTAAAAAAATTGCAACGCGGATTGCGCGGATGGGGCGGATTTA
>JAYSZC010001004.1:0-2685 GCA_043738235.1 Lewinellaceae bacterium
CCGGCGGTGGTGCAATCCTTGAAAAACATTTCAGTCAGCCCAACCCTTTTTCCGGTTCAACTGTCCTCCACTTTGAACTGGCAACACCCGGCGTACTGGATTTGAAAATTTTCTCCGCCATAGGTCAGGAAATACACCATGATTCCCAGACGCTGGAAGAAGCGGGTGTTCTGGATTTCGATTTTGACGGCAACACGCTCCCTGCCGGTTTATACTTTTATGTTGCCCGTTTCGGCGGTAAACGCATGTCGGGCAAGTTGGTGAAAGGATAACGCTTAAAACTTTTCAAAATGATTAAACATACGATTCTTTTCCTCTGTGGATTCTTATTGGCAAATGTTGTCAAGGCCCAACATTCCGTTGCCCGGATGTGGAACGAAAAAGTGTTGTTCGCGATCAGTAATGACCTGGCCCGACCCACTGTACATGCCCGTAACCTGTTCCATACCTCTGTAGCGATGTATGATGCATGGGCAGTGTACAGCCCGAATGCCGAAACTTATTTATTGGGAAAAATGGTGCATGGTTACCATTGCGCTTACCACCCGGTACCACGTGTGGCAGATGTCAGGGCTGCCCAGGAAGAAGCTATGAGTTTTGCCGTTTATCGCATTTTACAATACCGTTTTGCAAAATCACCCGGAGCGACGGCTATGTATACGGCGATCAATGCATTGATGGATACGCTCGGTTACGACAAATACAATACCTCTACGAATTACAAATGCGGCCCTGCGGAAATGGGTAATTACATCGCAAAGTGCATCATTAACTATGGACTACAGGATGGCTCGAACGAGGTGAATGCTTTTGCAAACCAATTTTATACACCGGTCAATCCTGCTTTGATTGTTGAAGTACCCGGTAACCCGGGTATTACAAACCTGGACCGTTGGCAACCTTTACAGTTTACACAGTTCATTGACCAAAGCGGAAACAGTTTCAACAATTTCGCCCCTGCATTTTTAAGCCCGGAATGGGGCAATGTGGCGCCTTTTGCTATGAAACCGGATGATGCTGTCACCAAACAACGCGACGGCAATAACTACACTGTTTACCATGACCCTGGCCCTCCTGCTTTGCTCGATACCACGGTTACGGGCTTAACTGATGAATACAAATGGAACTTCGCGCTGGTATCTGTCTGGGCATCGCTGCTCGACCCGGCCGATGCTACAGTGCTCGATATTTCACCGGCAACCATAGGCAATAACGCTGAATACCCGGCTAATCTGGCCGGGCTACGCGATTTTTACAATCTTTTTGAAGGCGGTGATCCAGGAACGGGTTACGATATCAACCCGATGACAGGTCTGGCATACGTACCGCAAGTTGTTCCACGGGGCGATTATACCAGGGTGTTGGCCGAATTCTGGGCCGATGGTCCCAAATCTGTCACACCTCCCGGGCACTGGTTCGATATTTTGAATTACGTCAGCGACCGGCAAGGATTGGCAAAAAGAATCCGCGGAATGGGACCGGTTTGCGATAACCTGGAATGGGATGCAAAAGCCTATTTCGCATTGGGCGGAGCCATGCACGACGCCGCTATTTCGGCCTGGAGCATAAAAGGCTGGTACGATAGTGTGCGCCCTGTTTCCGCAATACGGGGTATGGCGGAACTGGGGCAGTGTTCCGATCCGAACTTACCCAATCACCATCCCGCAGGTTTGCCGCTGATTCCCGGATTTATAGAACTGATTCAACCAGGAGATCCTTTGCAAGGAGGGGACAGCCAATACATAGGAGAAATAAAACTATATACCTGGAAAGGTCCCAATTTTATCAGCGACCCGAAGACGGATGTTGCCGGTGTAGGCTGGATACGTGCGAAAAACTGGTGGCCTTATCAAAGGCCGACTTTTGTTACCCCTCCGTTTGCAGGGTATATTTCAGGGCATTCGACCTACAGCCGCGCAGCTGCCGAATTGCTGACCGAGCTGACCGGCGACCCTTATTTCCCGGGTGGGATGGGCGAATTTCATTGTAAAAAAAATGAGTATCTCGTTTTTGAGGACGGCCCGAGCGTAGATATCACGTTACAATGGGCGACCTATCGCGATGCCTCCGACCAGTGTAGCCTGTCCCGGATTTACGGTGGTATTCACCCGCCGATGGATGACATTCCCGGGCGATTGATTGGAATAAAAATCGGTACCGAAGCCCTTGATTTTGCGGAACAATATTTTACCAAAGCACCACCAGTACAGGACAGCACTCTTGTGGCGAACTTAAATATTTTCCCCAATCCTACCACTTGTGTGGTGCAGATTGAAGCCGATTATGAAGGCAACATGCCTATGAAGATTTACCAGGGTGACGGACGCCTGGTGCTGTCATCAGATATACAATTTGTGGAAGGCAAAGCATTGCTGGATTTGACTGGTTTGAGCACCGGTATCTATGTGGTTGTGGGGAAGGATAATGAAGGCCATCGGCTATTTCAGGAAAAAGTAGCGCGTTTTTAATGCGTACAATTGCCCTGCCCTAGAACTTATCCACCGCTAGCCCCGCCCGAAAATCTCCTTCCCCCACCGTACCGTCTTCATTGCTGTCGTAATCGACGGCGATTTTCCAGACGCCGTTCACTTTGCGGTGAAAAACGTGGAATTTTCCGTAAAAACTGCGTGGTGCACCCGTTTTAGGGATGTCGGTATAGCGGTAAATGCCGCGTTCGGAAGCGGT
>JAYSZC010001005.1:0-2681 GCA_043738235.1 Lewinellaceae bacterium
CCCGAAAGTTTAAAACTTTCGGGAAGTTGGAGGTAACACGAAATTAAATTTCACACTAAAACCATGGCTCAAGTAGAATCCGACTTTTGACACAACCCCACAATATACAGCAACGACAATTTGAAATGCACCCGGTGAGAAGCGAGAGGGTGAGAGAAGTGAGCGAGTGAGAATCCAAAGGTATAATACCATGCTTGACTTGACACGACTTTTTGGCGCCTTGCCCGGGACGGCTTTTTTGCTCACAGCAGCAGGCCGGTTGACCATGCCCTTTCACGTCTATACCCGAAGTCGGTCGTTCTGTTGGAAGATAACCTTGCTTTGGATGTTTTTGGGTTGCGGATTCCAGGGCTTCGCCCAATCTTTTCAGAAACTGTACACCAACCCGACCGGCACCTTTTTTACCGCGCAGGATATTTGTTCGGATACCATGCAAGGGCATTGCGTTACGGGAGGCATACAGGGCGATCAACCGCAAACTTTTGTTTTGAAAACGGATGCCGAAGGGCAACTCCTCTGGAGTAAAAAATGGACGGCTGCCGATACCAATTATAACTACCCGACAGGGCTTTCTGTTAAAACAACATCCGATAACGGACTGATTATCAGTTCTTTAAAAGAAAAAGATTTCATCGTAACAGGCGGTATTTTAATGAAAGCCACTGCTGCCGGTGATTTGGAATGGGCCAAAAGCGCGCCTTGTCTTTGGCGAAACAGCGAAGTCTGCCCGGATGAAGGCCATGTCTATTATGCGTCGGAGGGCAAAGGCGTCAGAAAAGTGTACATCGGGAAAATCAGCAATGAAGGGCAGGTGCTTTGGGAGCGATGGCTGGAAGCGGGCGACATGGATTTTTACACGGTCGAGTCGCTGGTGCGTTGTGGAAACGGCGATGTCATAGTAGCCTTATTAGTTTCCAAAATTGAAAACGGCACCCTGATCGGGCCGGAACAGACCGTATTATTTCGCATCGACCCGGCGGGTACGGTACAGCAGGTCGCCTTTTTCCCGGTCATACACCTGGCAGCATTAACTGCCCTTTCGGATGGCCGCATTGCCTTTCGTTGCAGCGCCAGCGATGTTACCTGGACGGGTATGGGGATCATGGACGAACACTTTAACTGCTTGTGGTTCAAAAAAGCGGGATTGGGCGTTACAGCTTTTTTACCCAATATTATCAGTCAGGAACTGGCTGTTTCGGGTGACGAAACCCGGATATTCGGTATCTTTTATACTGTCGGTGGAGAAAAAATAGCACTCGCTTTCGACACAGGCGGCAATCTTCAACAACAGGAAGTGTATTTCTCCGGTCCCTTTGCGGAGCAGGCATTTGGGGCGAAGGCAAAGGGGTATGTACGGGCCTCCGGCATTCATTCAGACGCTTTTGTCATCACTGGTTCCGATACCGACGGCGCCGTTTTTGAAGATTGTTTTTTCCCGGTTTCCTGCGGATTACAATTGCGCGATACGATCCTGCAAGCCGAAACCATAGCCTGGCAGAGTAATCCGGCCAACTGCCTTCAGGATGAACTGGCAATCAGTACGGATATAGCTTTAACAATAACTGATTATTGTGTTGATCCCGGCCCGACTGAAGCGGGTTTTCATATAAGCGATACGCTGATTTGTACCGGCGCGAGCGTCGATGTGCAGCGATATGCAGGTATAACAGCTCCTGTTTTCGGGGTGTCTGAATGGTCTTTTGAGGGCGGCTTGCCTGCCCGGGCTACCGGCGCAGCAGCCGGTAACATTCGTTTCAATCAACCCGGCACGTATACCGTGCGACATATTTTTACAGTTGCCGGTTGCCGGGACACGGCTATTGCAAGGATCACAGTGTTGCCACCGCTCCTGCTCGACCTGGGATCTGATACAACACTTTGCCCCGGCGATACCATACAGTTATACGCCGCTGCGCAGGCGTCCGGCACGTTTCAATGGAATACCGGCGACAGCAGCGCCTGGCTGACCGTATCATCCCCCGGCTTATATGCGGTGACTGTTACTCAACCGGGTTCCTGCAGTGCCACAAATGCCGTCAATGTCCGTTTTTTATCGGCTGCCGACGTGTTCCTTGGGCCGGATACTGTGTTATGTCCGGAAACCTCTATCCGCCTTTCGGCCCCGGAAACAAGCGCGGGGCAAATATTGACCTGGAGTAACGGGACAAGCGGCGTCACCCTGGATATTGTGGCGCCGGGCTTGTACGCACTGCAAATAAGCACTGCCGATTGTTCTTTTTCAGATACTATTCTGGTACAGGCATCGGATTGCAGCGAATGCAGGGTGTATGCGCCCAACGTATTTGCGCCGGAAAGCGCCGGCCCGGCCCGGCGTTTTCAATTGTTCCCGGGTTGCCCGCTCCTGGCTGGGCTTTGGCGCATATACGACCGCTGGGGAAACTTGCTGTTTGAAAGCAATGACCTGAATTCGGGCTGGGATGGCCGTTTGAATGGAAAAGTGCTCCCGCCCGGCGTGTATTTGTACGACGCAGAACTGCAATTAGCACCGGTGCAAAGGCCGGTGGAGTGGCGAAAAGTGAGCGGAAGTGTGGCGCTGGTGCGGTAATCTAAGTAAAAGGGCAAAAGGCAAAGGGCAAGAAGCAAAGGGCAAAAGGCAAAACTGCAAAGGGCAAAAGAGCAAAGTGCAAAATCCTTTAAACCGCCTTGCTTCTTGCCCTTTG
>JAYSZC010001006.1:0-1079 GCA_043738235.1 Lewinellaceae bacterium
CACAGTATCCTGGCCGCAAAACTCCCCTTTCAAATATTTGTAATACGCCGCTACGCCGATCATGCCTGCATTATCGGTACAATACTGGAAGGCCGGAATGTAGGTATTCCATCCTTCGCGGGCGCCCATGTCTTGCAGGCCCTGCCTCAAACCGGAATTGGCGCTTACGCCACCTGCGATGGCGATTTCCCGAATACCGGTTTCCCGGGCGGCCTTGCGCAGCTTTTTCAATAAAATAGTGACAATACTTTGCTGCACCGATGCGCAAATATCGTTCAGATGCTGTTCGATAAAGCCCGGATTAGCGGCCATTTCTTTTTTCAAAAAATACAAAATGCTGGTTTTCAACCCGCTGAAACTGAAGTTGTATCCTGCAATGGCGGGTTCGGGAAATGGGAAACGCGGCTGACCCAGGCGCGCATACTGGTCGATTAGCGGCCCGGCAGGGTAGCCGAGGTTGAGTATTTTTCCGGTTTTATCGAATGCTTCACCGGCGGCGTCGTCCAGGGTTTCGCCGATAATTTCCATATCTAAGTAATCCCGTACGAGTACAATCTGCGTATGACCGCCGCTCACAGTGAGGCACAGAAACGGAAACGCCGGCTTAGGCTCTTCCGCAAAATGCGCCAGAACATGCGCGTGCATGTGGTTCACTTCAATCAGCGGCAAATCAAAACCGAGTGCAAAAGCTTTGGCAAAGGAAGTGCCCACCAGCAAAGATCCCAAAAGTCCGGGGCCGCGTGTAAAAGCCACGGCAGTAATATCTTCCTTGCGAATCCCGGCTTTCTGAATAGCCACGTCTACCACCGGAACAATATTTGCCTGGTGCGCCCGCGATGCTACTTCCGGCACAACCCCACCGTACAACCGGTGCGCTTCCTGGTTGGCTACACAATTGGAAAGAACAGCCCCGTTTTGAATAATTGCGGCAGCAGTATCGTCGCAGGAAGATTCAATGGCTAAAATTATTGTATTCATATAAAATTGACAGTCAATAAATAATATGTATTTCATTTGTTTTTGTGCCTGCAAAACTACGACTTTTGCTGCCATTACATGAAGCCTGCCCGGCGACGGGT
>JAYSZC010001007.1:0-2679 GCA_043738235.1 Lewinellaceae bacterium
TGTGCCATTTAATCCAAAATCCGTGTCTCATCCGTTTCATCCGTGTGCCATTCCTCTACGGGCGCCTAAAAACAAATCGCGAAAGTCCAATTTAGAACAGGTGCCATTTTTCATTTTATCGTCTGTTTTACCTTACTTTGTCCGAAATTCCCGGATTGTCGCCGACGAAACCGGTGGGGGTAATTTTCCAGCCCCCACTTTTGGCAGGTCAATGGGGAAATAACTAATTATCTACCCAGCGTGTGCACCTCCCGTGGTGTGACGATATGGTTCAACTTCAATTTCAATGAGTGATCTTTTGAAAAAATTCAAGTCTGTTTTTGTGGTAGAGGAAGAAAACAGCAATAAACCAACAGCCCCGGCTGCTACCGAAACGCCCAACACGCAACAACAAGCGCCTGCGCCGCCGCCTGTCGTGACAAGATATGCTTCCGAAGGCGGCGCCGTGACGGATAAGTTTGTACAGATTCTGTTGAGCGCCCTGGAAAAAAACAACCAGCAGGGTTTCGATTATTTTGAATTCCGCCAGTCCCTGAAAAACCTGGCCAAGATGCCCATGGATGAGGCGACGCGCTTTCATTCGGCTTACGCTATGGCCCAGACCATGCACGTGACGCCTGCCAAACTGATTGAATCCGCACAGTTTTACCTCAATGTGCTGACGGGCGAGCAGTCCAAATTCAACGAAGCGCACGCCCAGCAACGCGCCAAACTCATCGGCAACCGGGAAGACGAGGTCAAAAACCTGGAAGCGATGATCTTGAATAAAACGGAACAGATCAAACAACTGACTCAACAGATTGAAGAGCATCGGCGCTTGAGCGAGCAGATACGCACTGAAGTTGGAGAAAGCACCGTAAAAATTGAAAATACCAAAGCCGATTTTGAAGTGACTTTTAACAGTGTTGCCGGACAAATCCAGGAGGATATTGCCAAGATTCAGCAGCACCTGAAGTGAGTTCTTTGTTATCAGTTATCAGGTTTCAGGCTGGAATGGTGTGGAAATGCTTCATTCAGTTCCCTACCCCGAAATGCTATACTGATATCTAACAGCCGATAAGGGAACAGAAAAAAACCTTTCTTCTGGATTCCTGGCCTGAAACCGGATAACTGATAACTGATAACTGATAACCGATAACCGATAACAAACACCTAAATATGAACGACTTAATTAAAAACCCGATTGCTGCTTTTATTGCCGGCCTGCTGGCTTTATGGCTGCTGTTTTACTTCCTGAAGGTGGTGATCAACCTGTTTTGGGTATTCGTTCTCGCCTTTGTCATCCTGTTTTTTGTCAATGATCGTTTTCGCCGTGCGGTGAGAATGTTTCTCGGCAGTATATTTAGCGGAAAATAGGCCGCCAGACATAAAGAAGTGCGGTCTCTTTGTGACCTTTGTGCATTCCCTTTGTGGTAAAAAATTAAAACCAACGTTTACAACGAATAACAACTTGAACCATGTCTGATTTACAACCGATCAAGCCCAAAAGTTTTTGGGAACGTCCAGAAGGTATCACCGGCGGTCTGTTTATGGTCCCTTTTACTGGGCGGCGGCTACCTGCTGTACCAGGCCCTGCCCACCCTCATTGCACTGGCGCAGAATACCTTATACCTGGCCGGTCTGCTGGCTGCGCTGGCAGCAGTAGTGTACCTGGTGCTTGATCCCAAAATGCGCAACCTCGTCTGGTATATGTACAAATCCATCATGCGCTGGTTTACAGGTATGTTTGTGCAGATCGACCCGATCGGGATTCTCAAAAGTTACATTGATGACCTGAAAGACAGCCTGGGGAAAATGAACACCCAGATCAGCAGCCTGAAAGGCCAGATGTACAAACTGGGCGAAATGATCAAACAAAATCAGCGCAATATCCAGAACAACCTGAACATGGCCGGCAAAGCCAAAGAAACGGGCAAAGAAGCGCTTATGGTGCTTCAGGCTCGCAAGGCAGGGCGTTTGCAGGATTCCAATGTCAAACTCGAAGACCTGTACAAACGGATGGAAGTACTGTACCGGGTGTTGACGAAAATGTACGAAAACTCCGAGATTATGCTCGAAGACCTGACCGATCAGGTAGTGGTAAAAGAGCAGGAGTACAAAGCCATCAAAGCCAGCCACTCGGCCATTCGTTCCGCACAGGCTATCCTGAGCGGCAATTCTGACAAAAAATACATGTACGATATGGCCTTAGAGGCTATGGCCGAAGATGTAGGTCAGAAAGTGGGTGAAATGGAGCGCTTTATGGATATGTCCAAGAACTTCATGGATGGCATCGACCTGCAAAACGGCGTGTTTGAGGAAGAAGGCCTGGCCATGCTTGAAAAATGGGAAAAAGAAGGCGTTTCTGTCCTGCTGGGCGGCGAGAAAAACAAAATTATTGCTAAGTCCAACAACCCCAGCGACGTACTCGACCTCAATGCGCCCGTCCATACGCCTGCCAAAGCCGAGCGCGGCGGCAATCAGTACGACACTTTTTTTGAACAGTAATTTAGTTATCGGTTATCAGTTATCCGTTATCCGTTTTCAGGCAGGAAATCGTAAAAGAACGTTAGTTATTGCTCCCTCAGACCGTAACTTAGTTCTCTTTCTTTCCCGACAGTTGAAGTTTCGCTCAATTTTCGCTTGAGGGAATACAAACTGGCACTCTTTCACAAATTCCTGCCTGAAAACGGATAACGG
>JAYSZC010001008.1:0-2676 GCA_043738235.1 Lewinellaceae bacterium
TTCTGTGAAGTTTAGTCTTACCGCATGGTGGGTTGTTTTGTTTTCATAACCGGAAAGTCATTGCCCCCCTGGTTTGTACTGGCGAAAGACGTATGAATAAATAGAACGTTGCACTGGAGTCGGCGAACGCACCTATTTAACACTCAAAGAACCGTTTCCTCCGGTTCAATAGCTTCGGGCGCCTGCAACCCTGCGTACATACAGCGCACGACCACCCGGACCGGTTCAAACTGAACGGTACCGCCGATACGTCCCGCATCATCGCCAAATGTATCCGTGATAATTTTAGCCCGGCGGATAAGCCCCTGACCCTGGTACCAGCGATAACCGCGCGCGCCGATATTGGGACCGCTGACAACTCCATAACTATCTTCCAAGGAAAAACTGCAACTCCTGCATTTTTCCAGCTCTTTTACCGGAATCTCTTCGTGGTATTCCCCGACGATCGTGGTAAAATCATTGGCCTTTTCCGAAAAAACAATGGAGCCATCCACTTTAAGGACAGTGCCTTCCAGTTCCAGTTTGAAAGAACAGGTCCAGTCTCCCAGGCCATAGGTATCACTGTCGCCGCGTGTGATTTTATCTGCTGTGATATACATGTCCGGCAAGTTTACCAGCACAGTTTGCTGTGCTGTAACAGATAATGTATGAACAAAAAATGAAATAAAAATATAGAACCGGGTTCCTGAAAAGTGACGATGCATAAGTTATATGTTTATTGAAATGAATCAACTTACGCGCTGGGCACTATTTCAGGATTTCAGAAAAGGCATTTTTAAAAAAATATAACAATGCAAAAACCAAAAAACGAGCGCCGCCGTATGTTTCGTCGTAAGGCTTTACAAAACCCCTCTTTCAAAACGCATCACTGAAAACACACGCTGAAACGCCATCACGTCAGCGGATTTCATTTCTTCATAAGTCAACACAAAAATTACATTTTATGCAATTCAATCATCTTTTGAGCGCAGCAGCGCTCCTGGCCCTGCCATTTCTGTCGCAGGCGCAAAGTCCGGTCAGCAGTTTTATGAGCGGCAAAGGAAACGGCGCCATCGCGCTTTCTTTTACAGCAGAACAGTACGACAATGTCTTTCTGGTACCTACCGATGTGGATGGTGTTCCGGTATTCAATGAGGTCGACGTAAGCAGTGTATCCTTGTACGGTTCTTATGGCATCAGCGACCGTTTGGACGTAGTGGCCAGCCTGCCTTATATAACGGCAAAAGGAAATGCCGGCCAGGCAGTGCTCGACGAGCTGGGTTACGAAAACACCCGCGACGGCGTACAGGATCTGTCTGTTTTTCTGAAATACAATCCTTTTAATGCCAAAATTGGCAGCAGCGAACTGCGATTTATTCTTGCAGCCGGTCTCAAAACGCCACTTGGCAATTACAAAGTAGACGAAGGCTTGCAGTCTATTATCGCTATCGGCAACCGCGCAACCAGTTTTAACGGCCTGGCCATCGCGCAATTCCGTACAGAATCCGGCATATTTCTCGGCACACAAGCCGGCTACAGTTTTCGCAATGGCGAAGTGCCGAATGCCTTGCTGGGTGAAATCAAAGCGGGTTATTCCAACAGCCATATCTATGTGGATGCCTGGTATGCAGGCCAGGTTTCCGACGGCGGCGTGAATATACTCGGTGAAGGTTTTGTCGGCTTTTTCCCTGCCACAGATGTCAGTTATACCCGCGCCGGTATTACGGTTTATGTACCGATCGCAGGCGGTTTCGGTGTATCAGCCGGCGCCAGCAAATACCTCACAGGCCGCAACATCGGCGAAGCCACCGGTTTTTCCGGTTCGGCAGTGTATTCATTTTAAATAAAATAAGCCCGCAAAAACCAGTTCTATTTTAAAAATCATTTACTAAAACATTGAAAATCATGTTATTCCAACATAAATCAATACTCATGGCATTTTTTGCAGCCATGATGCTCTTCGGAACCTCCTGCCAAAAAGACGATGAAGATGTGCTCCCGAGCATTGCCGCCATCGCTGTATCCAATCCCGCTTTCAGCACCCTGGAAGGCGCTGCCATTCAGGGAGGCGTGGCGGTCACCCTTTCCAATCCCAATGCAGGAGACCCTTCCGGCGATTTTACGGTTTTTGCGCCTACCAATGACGCATTTGCGCGTCTGGGACTCAATACAGAAGGCGATCTGGCTGTTTTGCAAAATGCTTTCCTGACCAGCACGCTGTTATACCATGTATCCAACGGCAACCTCGCAGGCAGCGGTATCAACGCAGGCGGCAGCTCAGGTTCGGCCTTAGGCCCCAATCGCAGGTTTATCACACGCGGTTCGGATAAGTATATCAATGGTTCCAAAATCCTCGCTACCGACGTGCAAGCCGAAAACGGCACCGTTCACGTGATCGACAAAGTACTACTGGCTACCGGCGCGGACATTGTGCAATCTGCCCTCGCTTTGAGGGATGCGAAGGTTTTTATCGCTCCTGAACTCTCGTTTCTGGTAGAAGCGGTTTTATATGCCGATCTGGCCGGAGCGCTCACAGCGGCGGCAGGCAGCCCTTCTTTCACTGTTTTTGCACCCAGCGATGCCGCTTTCAAACAATTAGGCGTCGACCTCGGCGTAGCGTTGAATGTGCCCGCAGACATTCGTCAGTTACCCAAAGACGTGGTAACGGCGGTATTACTCAACCACGTGATTGCCGAC
>JAYSZC010001009.1:0-6724 GCA_043738235.1 Lewinellaceae bacterium
GGCGTTACTGGCCGGGCTGCGGTACCACGCCGAGTTGGATCATAAGACCCATGATGTCCATGACCACCCAGTTTTCTGCTATTTTGCCGTCTTTTACCCGCCAGATATCCATATATTCGACGTGTACTTTTTTGCCGGTAGGCGGAATCCCCATGAACGTGCCGGTGTGTGTTCCTTCCCAGAAAGCGTAGGTGTAGACCTTATCGCCCAATTCATGTTGCTCCACGCGGGTTACTTTAATGTCGGGAAATCCGGCAAACAACCCCTTCATGCCTTCCGTAAAAGCGGCCTTGTTGTTGTTGCCGGGAGCGGGAAAGTGGTGGCTTACAAAATCATTGGAGAGCAGGTCATTGAGCAGCGCTGGATCATGCGTTCCAACGACGCCGTCGGAAAAACGGTTTTCCAATTTAGCTGCGCCGGATGATTTGGGAGATTCCGTTGAAGCGGTTTGAGAGGTGCAGGAGATGGCCGGCAGGAGACAGACTGCGAGGCTGAAAAGATGGAGAATTTTCATTGTGGAAAAGTTTTAGTGTGTGAATGAAAAAATTTGATGGGGCAAAGGTGTGACCTGCCCTTCCTGCAAAACATTCACATAGGTTAACAAAAACGGGGTTTTGATCCTGAAAGAAGCTGAAAACAAAATTATTCGCAGCAAAGAGCAGCGTATTTTGAAATTTGACGGTTGGAAATGAAGGGAATTAACGGGTTTTCCGCTCTGCCATTTGCTTGCGGATACGGCTCAGGCTTTGCGGCTTGATACCGAGATAGGAGGCGATGTAATGTTGCGGCACCCGCTGAAAGATGTCGGGGAAACTATTCAGCAGCTTGATGTAGCGCGTTTCGGCAGAGTCGGTACGTTGGCTCATCATGGTTTCAAGCCGGGCGTCGGTTGCTTTAGCGTGTCTGATTTTGACATATTGGTCATAGGCCGGAATTTCACGGCGTATCGTTTCAAAACTTTCTTTGGCGTAAAGGAACATCTCACAAGGCTCGAGGGCTTGCAGGTTGAAACTACTGGGCAGGCCGCTGTAAAAGCTGCTCAGGTCGCCGATCCACCATTCTTCAATGGCGAAATAGATAATGTGCTCCTCTCCTTTTTCGTCCATTCGAAAGTACCGAAGACAACCTTTATTGACAAAACCGACATACTTCGCTACCTCGCCTTCCATGAACAGAAATTCCTTCTTTTTTAAGCGAGTGACCTTCGCAAGTTGCAGCATTTTTTCCGCCTCGGCTTCCGAGAGCGTCACCGTACGGTTGAGGTGTTCAAAAAGGCGGGTGTGCTGGGCCATGAAAGAGCAGTATCTGTTGAATATTACGCTGTAAAAATACTATATGGTGTTTTACATTTGTACGAACCCGTAATTGTTATGCTCCCACACCACAGGACAAGATTGTTTTTCAATACCCTTTTATGCTGTACAGGGTTGTCCTTTCCATGCATACCGGCAGCCCAAACAACAGAGATCAGGCTGGAAGAATTAAATATTCAGGATGCACCGCCCCTGGCTACTATTGACTGTATTTATGAGGACAGCCGCGGTTTTTTGTGGCTGGGCGGTTATTCCGGTTTGTACATGTTTGACGGTTATGCGCTGACACCTTTTTACCACAACTCGAAAGATTCTCTGAGCATCAGCGACAATAAAATCAAAGTACTGCTGGAAGATCGATTGGGCAACCTCTGGGTAGGCACGCAGTTGGGACTCAACTATTTTGACACCAGGAAAAAGACCTTTCATCACTACAATGACCGGGGAAAATACGGTATCGACGATATTGAAATTACCGATCTGAAACAGGACGAACAGGGAAATATTTGGGCGGGGCTGTTGACGGCCTGTATAAAAAAGAACCCGGAAGCATACGTTTTAATAAGCAATATCCAACAGGCCGCGATAAGGAGACCATGGCCGTTATTGCTGCCGTGGAACTGACCGCACAGGGTGTTTATTTCTGTTCGCCGCCGGGTTTGTTTTACCAGGATTTCAAGACCGGAAAAATCATTGCTATCCCTTCAAGTCATCCCCTCTATGCCAACACCCAATCGGAAAGTACAAACACACAACAAGACCATTTGGGGAATCTCTGGATTGGTACCAGCCAGGGGCTGTTTTCCTACCGACCCCTAACAGACAGCGGCGTCATGCCCCATCCTGCCTTTTACCACGAGCCGGTTTTTTTTGTTGGTAAAGAAAACAGGCAGCATGAATTGTGGCTGGGAACCGGAACCGGCATATCGGTTTTAAACACGCGCACCGGGAAAATAAACAAGAACCTGCCCTTACAAAAAAATGGCGAACGGATTGCTTCGGAGCGGTTTTTAGTAAGCGGTTCATCCGCTTCCGGCATTGTTTGGTTGAGTTCCGGCACACGGCATCTTTACAAAGTAGATCATCATAAACTGCGGTTCGGACATGCCCCGATCAACCTGATAAAGGACTTGAACTCCACCGCCAGCAGGCTTTTTGAACTATATGAATACAGCCCGGGTGTTTTGCTGGTTCCCCGGAAAACCGGCCCTACGCTGTTGAATATTTATACAAATCAGACAACACCTTTCCCATTTCAGCCCGCATACAATTTGAACGGCTGGAAGGAAGGTGTCATCAGTTTTTTTGAAGAAAAAGACGAGCGGCTCTGGATCGGCACCTGGAGCGGGTTGTTTTTGTTCGACAAGAAAGCTCAGCGTTTCATTAACCTGGAAGACTGGTCACAGGTATTTTCAAAACTGAGGGGAAAGGCAATCCGAAAAATACACCGGGATCAGAAGAATAATCTTTGGGTCGCCACCTGGTACCAGGGTATTTTCAAGTTCAATCTGACTACCCTGACCTGTAAGCAATACAACAATTCCACGGAAAACGATGCTAAAAAAATTTCCAACACCCGCTCTGTTTTAGAAACCCGCAACGGAGAGATGTGGTTTGGCACAAGAGGTGGATTGTTAAGATATTCCGAAGCCGGCGATACGTTTCAGGTGTATAAAAAAATGAAGGACAACCCTGAATCGATGAGTGAGAATACAGGGTTTTGCCTCTATGAAGACGTTGAGGGCAATATCTGGTGCGGCACTTATGGCGGAGGCTTGAATAAATTAGATGTACAAAACGGGAAGTTCAAACACTATACCACAGCAGACGGCTTGTTGAACAACAATGTTTTCAGCCTGCTGCCTGACAAAAAGGGCAACCTGTGGCTGCTGGGTTACGATGGCATTTCCAAATTCAATCCTGCTACCGAAACTTTCCAGGTGTACACGCAGCAGCAGGGCTTGTTGAGCAAGGAATACGATGCGTTCCTGTATGGCAGCAGCCGGTATTCCAATCTGCTGTTTTTTTGTGGCAAAAATGGCATCGATTACTTTGATCCGGATAGCATCGGATTGAGTGATGTTAAACCGGGCGTCTGGATCACCGATTTTAAACTGTTCAATGAATCCGTACCCATTGCAGGAAGCATCAGGGATACCGGCGGGTTTTCCCTGCCGGAAGGCATTTCATTTACCCGGCATCTGACGCTCCGGCATGATCAGAATGTGCTTACGTTCGACTACGTTGCGCTGGATTTTTCATCTCCCCGCACGATTCAATACGCTTATCAACTCATTGGTTTTGATAAAGACTGGCAATTTGTGGGCAACAAACGCAGCGTCACTTTTACCAATCTCGACCCGGGCACCTACACATTTCAGGTAAAAGCAAGCAATGGCGACGGTGTCTGGATCAGCGAAGTAAAATCCCTGAAAATTACGGTTCTAACCCCCTGGTGGCGGAGCTGGTGGTTCCTGACACTGACTTTTTTGTCTGTGTTGGCAATAGTCATTGCATTTTACAAATACCGTATCAGCCAGATACGGGAGCGGGAAGCTATTCGGGCCAACTTAAACCAGCGGATTGCGGAAGCGAAAATGGAAGCGTTGCGTTCACAGATGAATCCGCATTTTATTTTCAACTGCATGTCGTCGCTGAAATCGTACGTAGAGAAAAATGAAACGGAAAAAGCTTCCCTGCACATCAGCAAATTTTCCAGGTTGTTGCGCCAGGTATTGGATCAGGCCAAGTCGGATGACATTGTGCTAAACGAAGAATTGGATACCTTGCAACGTTATGTGGAGCTGGAACAAATGCGGTACAAAAATTTCGACTTTCAGGTAGACATACAGTCCGGTGTGCCTGTACACGAAATTAAAATACCCCCGCTGATCGTTCAACCGTATATCGAAAATGCTATATGGCATGGCCTGCAGTACAAGACCGCCGGCAAAGGAAAACTGCTTTTACAAGTTGTGATGCTGGAGGGAGAATGCCGGATCACGGTGGAAGACAATGGCATCGGCAGGCTCGCATCGATGGAAGACAAAAAGAAAAGCCTGAACCTCCATACATCCCACGGTATGAACGTCACGGCTGAAAGGATAGCGCTCTTCAAACTCAAGCATGAAAACAACGCCCGGATAGATATTATTGATCTGTGCGATACCGAAGGAAATGCCACCGGAACACGGGTCGTTTTGACATTTAAACCTTTCTTATGACGTGTTTGCTCATCGACGATGAATCGGACGGCCTCGATCTGCTGGCCCTGCTTATTCAAAAACATTGTCCGGAATTGAACATCATCGGACAATACGACCACCCGGCGTCAGGTATAGCGGCCATTCGCGCCTTGCGGCCGGAACTGGTTTTTCTCGATGTGGCAATGCCGGACATCAATGGTTTTGAGGTGCTGGAAGCGTGCCGGGACATTCCTTTTCACCTGATTTTCACCACTGCCTTCAACGAATACGCAGTCAAAGCATTTAAATACAGCGCCATCGGATATTTGCTCAAACCTGTTGACCAGGAGGAATTGAAGGAGGCTGTTCAAAGAGCGCAGCAACTGCTCACCATCCGGCAACACGCCCAGCAGCGCGATATTTTGTTCGATTTTCTCCAGCCGACAAAGCCCGTTCGGGAAAAAATAGCGCTGCCAACCTCCGATGGCTTACTTTTTCTCCCCATCAGCAATATCCTGTATTGCAAAGCGGATGGCAATTATACCAGGGTATTTTGCCTGCATCAGGAAAAGCCGGAACTGTTTACAAAACAACTCCATGAGATTGCAGAATTGTTGCCCCCGGATACGTTCTACCGGTCTCACCACTCCTATTTGGTCAACCTGAAACTCGTGGAACAATTTATCAAAAACGGCGACGGCGAACTAAGAATGAAGGACGGGCAACGGGTGCCAGTCTCCCGCTCGCAAAAAGAAGGTTTACTGGAGCGCTTAAGCAGCATATAGGGCAATCTATACACCTGGTACCGCCAACTATACAACCTGCCCGGCCAAGCGTACAGTCGCGTTTCCAGAGGGTTAAAAACAAGATACATTGTCCTGTGATTCCTTGATTTTTCACCTTCAAAAAAATGATCGCGATGAAAACGTTACCTTTTTCAGCCCTCTTGTTATGGGCTGGTTTGACATTTGTTGCCTGCCAAAAAGAGCAAAAC
Source organism: Lewinellaceae bacterium (assembly GCA_043738235.1). Classification (GTDB taxonomy): domain Bacteria; phylum Bacteroidota; class Bacteroidia; order Chitinophagales; family Saprospiraceae; genus M3007. Next base: position 5,493 of record JAYSZC010001009.1, read on the forward strand.
CCGGCTAATATACCCGCCCAGGAGGATAAAAACTACTTTGTCCCCGATTTAAAAACCTTTTCCACCAACCGCAGCAGTTGCGAATGGACAACGCTTCCCGCCGGTTCGGTCGACGCGCTTGCAGCGGCAATAGCCAATACCTGTGAAGGCGGAATCATTTACCTGAAATCCGGCATACACACAGAATCCCAATCGATTGTTGTCAACAAAACTGTAAAAATCATAGGCGAGGCAGGCGCAGTGCTGAAAGTAAAATCAGCGCTGTCTCCGGTAGATACTGCTGCCGGTAACATTCCGCTAAACGTTGGGCTGCATATCCTGAATGCACCGGGCACGCTCATCCAGGATATTGCTATAGAACCCTTCGACAGCAATGGCGGCACTGCGATTTTGATAGAAAACTCGTCTCAATCCGCTGTCATTCATTGCAACATTACGGCGCACCAATTTGGGATTATTCTGGAAAAATCGGATCGCATAGCCCTTATGCGTAACACCATTGTAGTATCGGGCGCCTGGCAAACCGGTCAGGTTTCCGAAGCGCATGGCATCATTGTCATGAATGGGAAAAGTGCTTACGTGAGCGACAACGACGTCAGCAATGCCCTTTTTGGCATCTGGGCCTGCGACAAATGGGGCACCCTCGAACGCAATAACACCCATGGGAACTATATCGGCGTCATCTTGTGTAAAGTGCCGCCCGTCATCCGGCTGCCGGGCGGCCAGGTGACGGGCGCTCCTTTTCCCGCAACCCTCTGGAAAACCCGTCAGAACAACTCCTCTAACAACTTCAATGCCGGTTACCTCGTCATCGACGGTTCCAACAACAACCTGCTCGAAAACAACGACGGCGGCAGCAACGGCACGTATGATTACGAAATCGTCGGCGACTCACATCGATTCGGTTTCCTCACACCTTTTGCTTTTGACAACACCGTCTATGCCAAACCCGGACAAACGGTGAAAAACTGCGGCACAAACAGTACGGTGATCGGCGGGGTAGCGGTGGATATTGGGGTGGATGCGTGCCAGTGAGAGGTGCAGTCTTTTGAATTTTGCTGAATTCAAGTTTGGTTGATTCAATTAAAAAAACATGAAACAATTTTCATATTTTCCAATATTTTTTTTAATTCTAACTAACGTCCAACTGAATAAATCCTCTTTTGGCGATAGTAAGATAATCTTATTTGGTGATACTAATTGTGGCCCGGTGTGTTATGAAGGTAGTAAGT
>JAYSZC010001010.1:0-2667 GCA_043738235.1 Lewinellaceae bacterium
ATGAAAGATGCAGCAGGGTTCTACCTTTGCTCAAACATTTTTTGGAGCACCCGCGCATGAAACACCTTTACCTGCTGCCTTCATTTTTGCTGATTTCTTTTTTCCTGCCCGCCCAGAACAGCGCCCGTATCACCGGCAACCTGCAGACGAACGGCAATTTTTTTATTGCCGATTCCGTCATTGGCGCTATCGGAACGCCGCAGTACGATTACCAGAAATTCGGCGCGGAGAGCTGGCTCAACCTGAATTATTCCAACTGGGGTTTCGATCTCGGGGTTCGTTTCGACCTGTTTAACAACTCTAACTTGTTGAATCCCAACGGTTCCTATACAGATGAAGGCATCGGTCGCTGGTATGTACACAAGAAAGTGGACAAGTTTGATTTATCGGGCGGCTACCTGTATGATCAGATTGGATCTGGTATTATTTTCAGGGCTTATGAAGAGCGCGCCTTGCTGATTGACAATGCCTTGTATGGCGTGAAAATCGGTTATGACCTCAGTGAAAACTGGAAAATCCGGGCTTTTACCGGTCGCCAGAAACGCCAGTTCACCCGGTATGGCACGACAGTAAGGGGCGTAGTGCTGGATGGTTTTGTCAAACCGGACTCCACTAAAAACCTGGCTTTTGCACCCGGCATCGGCATGGTAGGCCGCACGTACGACGACGAGACGGTCAACCAGATCGTTAATGCCATTGCCAGTTATGCGCCGCGCGACAGCACCGGCGCGCAATACAACACCTACGCCGCCTCGGTTTTTAATACCCTGTCAGCCGGCGCCATTACCTGGTACATAGAAGGCGCCGCCAAAACGTTTGATGTTGTCTACGATCCACTGGCGGAAACGGTTTCGGGCAGCCGTGGCAAACTGAGCAACCGCAGGGGTTATACCGTTTATTCCAGCGTAGCTTACGCCAAAAGTGGTCTGGGCGCCACGCTGGAACTCAAACGCACCAAAGATTTTTCGTTTCGTTCCAATCCGTTTGTCACGGGGGTGCAGGGTGCCCTCAATTTTTTGCCGCCCATGGCCAAACAGAATACCTATCGCCTCACCGCGCGATTTGCGCCGGCCACGCAGGAATTAGGCGAGCAGGCCATCCAACTTGATGTGAAATACAAGGTAAACAAGTCGCTTTCGGTGGGTATCAACTACTCGGATATTACGCTGGCCGACGGAGAAGGATTTCTGAATTTTGACGGCTCGACCCAACTTTACCGCGAAATAGCGCCAGAATTTACCTATAAATACAAACGAAAATGGCAACTGATCGGTGGGGTGCAGGTACTCAAATACAATATTTTTGTGTACCAGGGCAAGGATGATTTTGTGAATGCCATTACGCCGTTTACAGAGTTTTTATACAAATTCAATCCGCGTAAATCGCTTCGGGTGGAAGCTCAGTACCTCGCCACCAAGGACGAGTTCGGTTCCTGGGCGAATGTGCTGGCTGAATTCGGCTGGGCGCCCCACTGGTTGATTTATGCATCGGATATGTACAAAATTCCCCATGCCGACAAGGAAAATTTTTCGGAGGAAAAAACAAAGTTTGACGGACTGCATTATCCCAGCGTCGGGGTGGTGTACACCCACAAAGCCAACCGTTTTTCTATCGCTTACGTCAAGCAGGTGGAAGGGATCAATTGCGCCGGGGGTATTTGCCGGCTGGAACCGACATTCCACGGGGTGCGGCTGAATGTGAATTCGTCGTTTTAACTGATTGTTGATGGTTGAGATTGTTGAGCATGATTCTCAAGCCGCTCAACAATCTCAACCCTCAACAACCTCAACATTTCAACAACCTCAACAATCTCAACATCTCAACAATAAACATGAAACAGATTCTCTCTTTTTCCGCCTTTTTTGCCGCCCTGTTCCTGTTGGGTTGTGAAGAAAAACCGATCGTCATACCGGACTTACAAGCCGGCAACCGCCGGGTATTGGTGGAAGAACTGACGGGGGTACGCTGCCAGAATTGTCCCGACGGCGCCCGCGAACTGCTTGCCCTGCAGGCAACATTCGGGAAAGAAAACCTGATTATCGTCTCTGTTCATGCGGCAGGCGTTTTTTCGGTGCCTTACACCAGTAATCCCCCCAATCTGTACGATTTTCGTTTTGAAAAAGCCACGGAATTGGCCAATTTCATCGGTGTGGCGGAAGGGTACCCGACGGCATCTGTGAACCGGCAGTTGCTTCCGGGTAATATGTCGCTCTTTTCTCCCCGCTCCGCCTGGCCCAGCCTGGTGGCGGAAGAATTCAACGAGGATTTTCAACTCGATATGTTTATGAATACAACCTACGACGAATCCTCCCGCCGACTGGATGTCAGTCTGAACCTCGCGCCGGCAGCCACTTTGCCCGGCGAAAACCGCATCACGGTGATGATTACGCAAGATAGTATTGTGGATGTACAATTGGACGGCCCGACTAAAATCGCGAACTATATTCACCGCCATGTGCTGCGGCATATCGTTACCAAGGCCGACGGCGATATTATCAGCGAACCGCTCAACACCGGCGATTTAGTGAAAAAAACATTCTCCCTGACGCTCCATCCTTCCTGGGATCCGAAACATTGCAGCGTTGTCGCTTTTGTACACCACGGCGGGAATCCGGATAAGGAGGTGTTGCAGGTGGTGGAGAAGCACATTGAGGAATGAGGATTGAG
>JAYSZC010001011.1:0-2665 GCA_043738235.1 Lewinellaceae bacterium
CCTCGGCGACATCAACTATTTCCTCGAAAAAAGGAAATTGGACAATATGCGGGACGTGGAAAAACGCACGAAAACAGGCGGAAATGCCGCTTCCGATCAGGGCGTAGTCGTAGTGGGTACGGATGAAAAGAAAAACCTCCAGCGCATCGTACACAAACACGAAAAACGCATTGCCGACCTGGAATCCGAACTCGGGGTGTCTGAAAAACAAATGTCCGATCCCGAGTTCTTCAACCGCGCGGAATCCAACGATAAGATCAAAAAATACAACACCCTAAAAGCCGAACTGGAAGCGATTTATGCGGAATGGGAAGCGGCGGTGGAGCGACTGGGTTAGTTATCCGTTATTAGTTATCGGTTATTGGTTATCAGTTATCAGGGTTGTAGCCTTTGGCATGACGGAGAAACTGACGCCGTGCGTGAATCTTACGACATGGCCCATTGCCATTAAAATAGACGATTTTTTTCTTAATCTATGTTTCCCCCTAACGGAAACAACCCATATTGTGGTGTACACCGTAGAGTGTTCCGCGACATACACCGTAGCATATAGGGTACTCTGTAGAACGCAACGCAATATGGGCTATTTCTATGCATATTATAGCCGGAAAGAAAGGCCGTTAACAGCCCTTACTATATAAAATCCCCTGGGCGCCTGAAGCCTGTAAATATACGCATCATTCATAATTCGCATAAAGCCAAATTCCTCGTATCATTGCAACCAAGATGATCAACCACACCTGAACCCACCCAAACCCTTCTATCGCCGGAGGAGGATGCCTTCCGGCAACCAACATGAACAGCAATGATTATTTCGCCCATATCCGCGAGCTCATCGCCCGCGACGAAATAGCAGGCGCCCTGGAAAAAATGCGCGTTTTTCTGGGAAAAACCCCGCATTTGAACGATGTTTTGCACCAGTCGGGCCGCCTGGAAAATATCCGCCGGCAAAACGACCTCGGCCTCGTGTCGCAGGACGACGCCACCCTCGAACAAAACCGGATCCGCCACGGCGTACTGGCATTGCTCGACGACATCGAGCGGCATGGCGCCCCGCCGCAAGCACTCCGCAACCTGCTCGCAGAAATCGAACAGGAAAGCGCCCGCCCGGAACTGCAAAACGAAGTAGCGCAAGCCATTTCCATTGTCAACAGTCAAAATGTGCTGGTCAACTCACAGATTACGGCCGGCGGCAATGTTCATATTGGAAATATCACTTATGGCCCCGCCGCTACCGCACCCATTCGCCCGCCGAACGAATACCTCACCAAAACACTCATTCCGGCCATTCAGGCGCACAGCACGGCGGCCACACGTTTTTTGGAAAAAGTACAAGCCCTGCCGGACTGGCATATCCACGCGCAGGCGAGCCACAAAGCCCGGGAAATTTTGGCCTATAGTTTCGTGGGCGTAATCGGCATTCAGTTGAGCAAACTGTTCGCCATCGGAAAGGAGGAATTTTCGGAAAATACCCGGCATACCTACATCGGAAAATGCATCCACCTCGCCCGGCGAAGCCTCGATCTGGTGGTATTTGCGCTGGTTTCCCAACTTTGGGAAGAACAGAAAAAACAATCCCGCACCCTGGATGCTGCGCAGACCCGGGCGCTGAGCGATTTTTTCGACCGCGCTTTCGAGCCTTCGCTGAGCGGGCAGTTGCATTTGCTGGAAACCCTGCACGGATTGTTTCAAGCGCATCAACTACCATTTCCTTTGCCTGAATTGAAAGATTTCGGGTCGAATTTCCAGCCCGATAGCGCCTTCAGGAAAGCAGTAACCGTCTTGCAGGACATCGACGCGCAGTTTGGCAATAAGAAAGACAGCCCGGAAGATTGTTTAGCCGCCGAAAAAGCCCTGACTGACCTGCTGGCCGCGTTGCATTTTCTGGCCGCCTGCCGCATGGCCAGCATCAAACGCATCGGCTACTGGCAGATCCGTACCGAAGCGCCGCGCTACCTGCACCGCTTCGCCGCGCTCGGTATCGACAGCAAAGCCAACGTGGACGCCGAAAAAATTGATTTCACGGACGAAACCGCCCACACCGACGCCGTACTGCTCTATCGCGGCGACCGCTACCAGACGGGGATCAACCTCAGCCCCTTCGTCATCGACCACAACGCTTTGATCTTCGAAAGCGGCGTGAAAGCCTGCTTCTACCGCGCCCGCGCCCTGGCCGACGAACAACTCGAATATTGTTTTCTGGAAGACAACAGCCTCGTCAACGTAGCCTGGAAAGGCGTGATCCGCCCCGATTCCAACCTCAACGAACTGCTGTTCGACCCCGAAAACCAGAAAGCCTACAACTTAGACAATGTGATTGCTCAGTTTCGGGACGCCCGGAAGTGCATTCTCGGCGACGCACTTTCCTTCGATGACCTCTAAATCGCCCCGGAAACCATGCAAAAACGTTACCCATTCAAATTCCTGGATGCCTACACCCGCGCCGACAGCGACTTCTTTTTCGGCAGAAACGACGAAATCGACGCCCTGTACCAGATGGTGTTCCAGTCCGACCTGCTGCTCGTGTACGGCGCTTCGGGCACAGGCAAAACCAGCCTGATCCAGTGCGGCCTGGCGAGCAAATTCCAGAGCCACGACTGGCTGGCGCTCAACGTCCGCCGGGGCAATAACCTGAATGAATCCCTCGAAAAAGCGCTGGAAATGG
>JAYSZC010001012.1:0-2662 GCA_043738235.1 Lewinellaceae bacterium
GTCCGATGGGTACCTATTCGCTCGATGAACCTGTCGACGGCGACGGTATCCGCAGGCAGGTGTATTCCACAGATTTGAGTGTATATACCTTTACTTATGCAGATTTACCCGGTGCGCAGGGATCCGCACATGCTGTCGGTGAAATTTGGGCGGCGATGCTATGGGGCCTGAGTTGGGATCTGATAGACCAGTACGGTTATGACCCGGATCTGTTATCGGGTACCGGCGGCAATAATATCGCCCTGCATTTGGTCACGGAAGGCATGAAACTGCAAGCCTGTAGCCCCGGTTTTGTCGACGGCCGGGACGCTATTCTCCAGGCAGATCAATTGCTGTACAACGGCGCCAACCAATGCCTGATATGGGAGGCTTTTGCGCGCCGGGGACTCGGTTTTTCAGCCAAACAAGGCAGCAGTTTAAACATTACCGACGGTACGGAGGCTTTCGACATTCCACCTTTCTGCCAGACCGCCGTGCTCGCTCCGATCGCTGGTTTCAACGTTGACCAGACCAGCAAGTGCATAGACCAAGCCACTTTCCAGTTTACCGATCAATCTCAAAACCTGGCGCAGTACTGGCTCTGGGACTTCGGCGACGGCAATACATCCACGGAAACCAACCCGGTGCACCAGTATTCCGCAGCAGGTACGTATACTGTTTCTCAAAAGGTAACCAATAACATCAGTGTCGATTCCATTGTCTTTACCGACCTGATCGCCGTTACGGAGATTCCAGTTCCCAGTGTATCATCCGCTGTGGTCTGCGCCGGCAATACGGCTCAACTGACTGCCGTGTTAAGCGCCCCGGGTAACACTGCCGAATGGAAAGGTGTCAATGGAAATATTGTGTTTACAGGCGCTACATTCACAACCCCGGCCCTGCTGAACACGACGACTTATCAGGTGAGTGAAGCGGAAAATGTGCCGGTACAAAACGTTGGTCCGGCAGGCCCTGGAAACGGCAGCATTCACAATACGGCATTTCTTGCCCAGACATTTTTTACAACTGAAAAAGCTGTCACCATCAAATCGGCACTTGTGCGCGCCCAGGGCGCAGGCGAACGGGAAATCCGGCTCTCCAATGCGTCGGGAGATGTGCTTCAAACTATTACGGTCAATATCCCCAACGGGGAAAGCCGGATTGCGCTGAATATGAAGGTTCCGTCACAAGGTGATTTTTCCTTGGGCTCCGGGCCGTTTGTCAACCTTTTCCGCGACGATGCCGGAGTAGTGTATCCTTTTAGCATCGACGGACTGGTAAGCATTACCGGATCCAATGCAGGTCTGAACGGTTATTACTACTATTTTTACGATTGGGAAGTACAGCAGACACCTTGCCAGAGCGCGGAAATACCCGTCACCGTCACCGTGACGCCAGGGCCGATCGCCAATTTCAGCACGTCGCTCAGCAATACGACGGCTACTTTCAGCGACCTGTCGACGGGCAACCCCGGCAGCTGGGCCTGGGATTTTGGCGACGGCGCCACTTCCGACCAACCAAACCCGGTACATACCTATAACGCGTCTGGGGTTTACAACGTCAGCCTCACGGTCAGCAACGGCGAATGCAGCCATGTATTTACCCAAATCGTTGACTTCTCCACCGGAATCAATTTCCTGAACCCGGATCAATTTGACGTATTCTTGTCTCCTAATCCGGCGGCAGGACAGGCGAATCTGACGCTCCAGGGTATACCGGGCGGACGATTTGTACAAATTGCCCTGTACAGTGCAGACGGTCGTGCGGTGCAAAATAAACTATTCGACACCCTGCAGGGCGCAGTGGTTCCGTTGGAACTGGCAGGATTGCCGGCGGGTCTGTACTTGGTGAAAATTTGGGCAGGCAATGGTGTGGTGACGAGGAAACTTGCGGTGCAATAGTTTTTGGTGTTTAGTGTGTGGTGTTTAGTGTTTAGGGGAGCTTCGCTTAAGACAGTGTTTGGTATTTGGTGTTTCGTGTTTGGGGTGCTTCGCTAGCGAAGAGGTGTCATTTGCGACGCAGGAGCAAGTGACATCTCGTAGCAGAGACTTACCAGGAAATGGTCGTTTCGAGATGTCACCTCCTTCCTTCGTCAGGAGATGACACCTCTTCACTAGCCTTGACATTGCCCTTTAGAAGTCGGAGCTAAACACGAAAAACGCATCTTTGTCTTATGAAAACAGGCAGACTCGAATTTGTCATTCATCTAGTATGCTGGTCCCTGTATGCATTTATTGCAGTGTACGGCCGGGGGCAATATTGGAATGCGATGGAGCAAGCCAATATTGTCATGGCATTTGTGTCCTTTCCGGTCGCCTTTTTTTTTCATGCGTTTTATGTGTTCCCCCGTTTTTTTAAGCAACAAAAATGGGGCTGGTACGGGATGCTGCTGATGGCCGGTTATGTATCTCTGGAAACGATCCGGGCTGTCTGGATTGCGTCTGATCCGAATATGCCCGATGTTCAGCAGGTATTTATGGGCGAACACGATGTGCTGACACCGGTTTTTTTCGGCTATCTGTTTTCTTTCGTTTATGCTTCGGTCAAAAACTGGAGTAAACAGAACAAGGAAATCGAGCAATTGAAAAGAGCATCAATCACCTCTGAACAGGCTTTTTCGGAGGCGCCGGAAAAAACAGAACTTGTACAAAACCCTTCGGCGCCAAACGACTTTTTCTTTGTG
>JAYSZC010001013.1:0-2662 GCA_043738235.1 Lewinellaceae bacterium
GCCGACGAAAGCCTGCCGCCCAAAAGCACCTATTTCGAACCGCGTATCCGAACGGGCATGATGGTGCGGATGCTTAAAAAATAAAGGTTTGGTTTGAAGGTTTGATGGTTTGATGGTTTGAGGTGGTAACTCAAGGCTGTGGGTTACCACCTCAAACCATCAAACCTTCAAACCAACCAAACCTTTATTTTTTAAGCATCCGCACCATCATGCCCGTTCGGATACGCGGTTCGAAATAGGTGCTTTTGGGCGGCAGGCTTTCGTCGGCATCGGCCATTTGCATCAAATCGTCAAAGGATACGGGAAACAACATAAAACCAATGCGGTTGCGGTTTGCATTAACGGCTTTTTTCACGCCATCGATGCCCCGGCTCCCTTCAATATAGCTGATGCGGGTGTCCGTTCGCACATCCCGGATACCCAGAATAGCGTCCAGCACCTGTTCGTTCAGCAGGGAGGCATCCAGCAGCACCTTTTCCCCGGGGTGGCTTTCGAGCACTTCTTTTTTCCAATGCAGGCTATACCATTCTTTGCGTATGCACAGTGTCAATTCGTGTTTATGCAGGGGTCTGCGGGGCGTATCGAGCGGGTCGATGACAAAAATTTTAGACATTTTGACGACAAACTGCGTCGGCGACAAATGTTTCAGCCCTTCCACCACGCGGTTGTAATCCAGAATATCCAGTTGGTCGGCGCCCAGGAAAATACAAAAGAGGTTGTCGAAGTCGTATTCCGGTTGTTTGTCGCGGAGGCGTTCGTGCAGCAGCGCGACCGTGGTGGTACGGTGGTGGCCGTCGGCGATATAGGTGCGTTGCACATTGTCGGCGAACAGATTCCGGAGCACTTCAATATCCTTTTGTTCCGTGACCGGCCACATGCGATGCACCTGTCCGTCTTTTTCAAAACGGGTGGTAAACAGCGGCGCGGCGGTGTCGATATAGTGCCGCAGCCAGCTTTCGATGGCGGGCACAGAGGGATAGGTAAGCAATACAGGTTTCAGAATGGCGTTCCAACGTAGAAACAGCTGCATTTGCTGTTGTTCTTTCTCACTCAGGGTGTTTTCGTGTTTTTTAATTTTACCGTCAAAAAAATCTGCTACGTCGTTGAGGGCCACCAGTCCGGTATGTTGCCGGGCTCCGTCTTCTATCTGATAAATATAAAATGCTGCGGTCGGAAATTGCTGGTAGAGACCGCTATCCTGAAATTCCCGGAAAGTATCTTTCGCATTTTCGCAAAAGGAGTCGGGCGAAGCGATAAAGTCAAAATTGGGATAAAGCGCCTGAAAAGGTTTTATTTTCATGTCGAAGAAATGCGGTTAAGGCGTGGTAAAAGTAGCGCTTTTTCAACCCGCAATGAGAAACAGACTTTTTTGTGCTAAAAACTTCGACCTTAGCTGGCCCATGCTTTGCAGCATACAACCAAAACCCTCGGTTCCGATTTTTATATGAAGTATTCAACCGCCTTATTTTTATTTTTTGTTCTTTCGGGTTGGCCGGCTTTAAAGGCCCAGTCCGTTTCAGAATTGGAAGCCCGTTTTAACCGCTCGGGTTCCAAAACTGAAAAAATGAACCTGGCTTATCAGATTGCTGAAAAAAGCATTGCATCCAATGCCAAAAAAGCATCTGATTTTGCCAATCGGGCCAGCCAGTTGGCCACGGAAGTCGGCGACAAACGCCGCGAAGCAGATGCAACGTTTATGTCTGCCGATGCCGAATATCGCCTGCGCAATTATAAGGAAGCGTCCAACCGCTTTATACACGCCTGGAATGCCGCCCGGAATTACGGTTTGCGCGACCTGGCGCTGAGTTCCACGGAAAAATTGCAGGATATTGCCCTGAAACAAAACGACTACCGCGAAGCGCTGAAATGGAGTAGGGAGACCGTCAATTATCTCAAAGACTCGGGTGGCGGCGCACGCGGCGGCGGCGATGCACAACGGCGTTTGGAAAACCAGTTGGCCGCAGCAGAAGCCAATAACCGCACGTTGCGGGAACAATTGGCCCAGGCAACCGGACAAACCCAGATTCTGGAAACCACTTACCAGAGCCAGATCAAGGAAGTGCAGGAAAAAACCCAGCAGGTGTTGACGCAAAAAGAGGCCACCATCAGCCAGATCGAACAACAAAAGCGAAGCACCGACTCCTTACTTAACTCAAAAACCCGCATGGTGGAAACGCTGACCAAAGAACAAATGGCGGATGCCATCGTTCGCGGCCGGCAGGAACAGGAGTTGCAGGAGCAAAAAACCAAGTTCGCCGAAGCGGAATTGCGCCAGCAACAGACTGAAAATGTGCGCAATATATTAGCGACGATCGCAGCTTTCGTATTGGTGCTGGCCTTGTTGTTTTACATGCGGTTTCGCGCCAAACGCCGCACTGCCGATGAACTGACCGAAAAAAATATCCTGATTGAAGCCGAACAAAAACGCAGCGACGACCTGTTGCTCAATATCCTGCCGCCTGCCATCGCGCAGGAATTAAAAACACGCAATAAAGTAGCCGCCCGGAAATACGACAAGGCAACGGTGATGTTCGTGGACTTTACGGGCTTTACCAAAGTTGCCGAACACCTCAGCCCGGAAATGCTGGTGGAAGAACTCGATCATTGTTTTTCCAATTTCGACCGCATTATCGGCCAGTACCGCATTGAAAAAATTAAAACT
>JAYSZC010001014.1:0-6668 GCA_043738235.1 Lewinellaceae bacterium
GCAAGCCGAAACCCGTTGTTGTTGTTCCTGTTGTTTCGGTTGTTCCTGTTGCGGTTGGCCGGACGGCAATTGTTATCATTGTTGTTCCACGAGCCGCCGCGCAACACAGCGATTAGAGCCATACCCAAGGCAAATATCTCTTTTTTCAAAAAAATTCGTCGGCTTCGCCGAAATAAAAAAAAGAAAAAAGAAAAAAAGGGCAAAGGGTAAAAGTGGAAAGGGCTACTGCCCCCCCGCCGGGGCAGCCCTGGCAAGCCGAAACCCGACGTTGAAGTTCCTGTTGCCTCGGTCGTTCCCGTAGCGGTTGGCCGGACGGCAATAGCTACCATCGTTGTCCCACGAGCCGCCGCGCAACACAGCGAGTTCTCCCGTACCCGGCCCCAGCGGGTTCAGCGCCGTTTTGTCCCGGAATTGTTCGTAATATTTTTCATCGTACCAGTCGCTGCACCACTCCCACACATTGCCGCTCATATCCTGCAGGCCGAGTTGGTTGGCTTTTTTGCCGCCAACGGCATGGGTAGTACTGCCGGAATTGCCGTTGTACCAGGCTACCTCGTCGATATTGTTGCTGCCGGAATACGTCAACCCTTCTTTCCAGCGCCGGCCGCCCCGGGCGGCGTATTCCCACTCAGCTTCGGTGGGCAGGCGGTATGTTTTGCCTGTTTTTTGGCTGAGCCAGTTGCAGAACTCCACAGCGCCATACCAGGTGACATACACCACCGGGTGGTTTTCGTAGCCCGGCTGTGCGCGGTACAGGCCGGCGCCGGCCTGGCCGGGGAATTGGATGCCCCACTCGTGCTCTTCAATCATTTCCTGCCCGGCGAATGCGCCGCTTTTCACTTTGTCGCTGCGGTAATCGTTCAGGAAAGCGACGTACTGGGCGTTGGTCACTTCCGTTTTGCCCATGTAATAATTGCGGAGAAAGACCTTGTGGGCGGGTTTTTCGTCGGCTTGGTCGCTCTTGTCATCTCCCATCAGGAAAGTATCACTTTGCACGAGGACCATGCTGCGCTCTATGGCGGCGATGGTGGCTGCGGCAGTATCCCGCTGGGCAGGTTTGATGGGTGGGGCAGGTGTGTCAGTCTTCCCGGAGATTGCATTGGCAGGGTCTACCAGCGTTTGCAGGTTGGGGTGGATTTGCAGGGTATCAAAGAACTTTTGGCCGCGCAGTTGTTGGTAAATAGACTGGGCGCTGTCGCGTTCTCCGGCGTAGAAGAAGGCGATCCCGCGTCCGTGCCGGGCGTCGAGGCGGTCTCTACGGTACAAGGTGTCTGATAATTGAGCGGCGCGTTCGAAATGGGAAGCGGCTAACAGTAAGGAATCACGATCCGCTTCGAAAGCAAGTAAAAAGCCCCCCCGGTTATACCAACTGCGCAGGGCATTTTGATACGCAAGGGGATAAGGGTTCGGTGCGCGGAGTTTGAGCGCACGCTCAAAACTCGGGATATCATTTGTATCTATCGGAATGTCAGCCATTAAAATTTTAGGCCCGGCAGCAACGCCCCGGTTATTGTATACCACCGCGCTGTCTACTTCCCAGTGTTCTTTCAGGAAAAAGTTCTCCTGTAAGCTCCCCTCTTCTATATTATTCAGGTTATCCAATTCCGGGATGAATGCGCGATTGCGTTCAAAAAACGCCTGCTGTAGTTGGACTGTTTTATTGTAAAACAGGGCGGCAATGCTGAGCAGCAACGCCGTTAATGTACAACCGGCAGCCCACCAAAAATCCTTTGTAAAAAACGGTTTGGGCGGCGGTGGCGGCGCTTCTTCCGGCGCGGGTTGGCGTTCGGCCAGCCAGGCACGAATGCCGCGCTTTTCCGTAGTGACGGGGTGACTTGGAGTCACCCCGTCACTCAGCTCCGCTTTAGCATCCCAGCGTTCCACGGCCAGGTCCAGTTCGTCTTCCTGCACACGGGTGAGCGCGCCGGTATCGAGCAGCAGCGCGATCAGGTTGCGGTATTCCGCGCCGGCGGGCTGTAGCAGAAACTGCTGTATCGCCAGCGTACCTTCCAGTTCGTGGGCTGCGTGGCTGTCGGCGGTGAGGGGCCTTACGGCGGCCAGTTCGTCGCGCAGGGTCGTGCGGGCCAAGCGTTCATCGTCCTCGCTCAGGGCGGCCAGCAGTTCGCGGCGCAGGCGCGGGTGCAGATTCCCTTCCTGCAGCCAGGGAATGCGGGACAGGGTCAGCAGCCGATCGTGGTGTACGGCGATGCCGAGGGCATGGGACACAGCGAGGGTGATTTCCCATGTGGGGTTGGGCAGTACGGCCAGCGCACAGAGCCAGCGCAGCAGATCAGGCGCGGCGGCGGGTGCGGCGCTTTGCAAATATGTTTCGTGGTCGCGCAGGCTGCGCCAGCGGCGGTAGTTGGTATCGGCGGGTTCGTCGCGGCGCAGTGCGGTCTGTTGTTGTTGCCAGTCTTCAAAAAGAGCGGGCAGGTCTTCCGTGTCAAGGCCGTTTTCCACAAAAGCAGCCGCATCCAGCAGCCCGCGCAGGTCGGCGGGAAAAAGGCCGAAATGGCGGTACAGCAGGCGTTCGCGCCAGTTCCAGGACGCAGGCGGTTGCGGACTGAGCAGCAGGCGTTCTTTCCAGCCGTACAATTCCGCTTCCAGGCCGGGGCGCAGGCGCGGCGTACTGTCGCTGTACGGGTCGAGCAGGGCGTGGGCATTGCCCATCAGCACCAGGCGGTGCTGCGGAAACAGGCGGCGCAACTGGTCTATATGGACGCCTTTGGGCAGCGCAGGCCCCCAGAAGCGGCGGAAAGCGGGATCGTACCAGAGTATTTCCAGCAGCACATCCTGGCCGCGCAGGTTTTCGGCGAATTGCCGGAACAGGCGGGCGAGGTGTTTGCCGGGCATCTGCTCGTCTATCAGGAAAAGGTATTCGCTGGGCCGGGTGCGGAAACGGAAACGAAAATCAGGGTATCCACCGCGGTCCACCGTGGCTCTCAGTGTGTCGGGCACATCCAGCACAGCGTCTTCACCTTCCTGCCGCAGGCGCAGGGCGTCGCCAAAGCGCAGTTGTTCTTTAGCGCTGCGCAGCACGCCTTTTTGTTCTCGGAAAGGAATGTAGTACGGTGGGCGGTCACTGGCCTGCGCCCAGCCCTCGGGGAGCACGGATCCCGGCGCGGGCGGTTTTTCGGGGGCAGGCGGCGCTTTTCTGCGGAGCCAGCGCGGCCAGAACCAGGCAGCAGCCAGCGCGGAAGCGACCAATATCAACCAAAACGGCCACAGGAAACGAGCCGTCGGTTGCACTTCGTCGTATTGCAGTGCTTTGAGCGGTAGGTAGGCGCGGGTTCTACTGATATTGAGGTAAATAACCGTATCACGCTTGCAGGTGCCTGGTTGCAAGGTATCTTCTACGGAAAAAGTGAGGTTACCGAAATCCTCGGAAGGCACAGCATACATAAAAACCGGGCCGTAGAACGTCGTGTCGCTGTTGGCCCAACTATAGCGCAGGTGTGGCAGCGGTTTTTCGGTCACGGCAAAACGAACGGGTTTTTCCGCATCTATTTCCGAAGGAATGGTCAGTCGAGGAATCGCAGGACGTTGGGCGCAGGAAATATAGATAGTCTCATAACGTATACTGCCTTTGAGTGTATCGTTGTATTTATGTTGGTAATCCAGGACAATTTGCCGTAGTGCGCCGGTATCCGGTGCAGGGGCTACGAAGTTCCAGACAGGCACATCCACAGGCCCTTCAAGATCGACGCGCCCGTCCACGCGTTCTATACGCCATGAAAATTTGTATTGCGAACTATCCCATTTACCCGGCTTGGTGGTGTTGACGCAGCGCACCGTGTCCCCTTCACGGAAAAGCAGGTCGGGCGGCGCATTGAGGGTAAAATCAGTCATCATTCCCCTTCCTCTTTGATCCTCTTTCGGCCAGTATTCCCGAATGCCATACACCAGCACCGCCAGTAGCAATACGCCCAAAGCGCTCCACAATAGTTTTTTCAGCAATTTTCTAGCGGGGGGCGGCGGAATATGCGGAGCATCGTCGGGCGGCTCTACCCTGCTCACTTCCTCCCAATACCGGTCAAAAATTTCATAAAACCGTTTCTGTTCCTCCGCGCTGCGGGCGAACAGCGGCGCCAGCAGACCGCACAACCTGCCCGGTTCGGGCGGCAGCGGCCCCAGCGCAGCCAATAGCCGGAAGGCCCGTACCCGGGCGGCGGGCGAGCAGTCGAAACCGGTGTTTTCGAGGCGGTCGAACAGCGTTTCGAGTGGAAAGGTGATATGTGGGCGTTGTTCGTTCATTTAAAAAATGCCGCTCACAGCATCCAGGTCTTCTTTGGTTTTAATGAGGATGGACAGGTTGTTGCGCAATTTCTGCCGGTTTTCGGGCGTGTCGGCATTGTTCACTTCATGTACGCCAAGCACCCGCAGCCAGGCGATGAGTTCGGCGGTGCCGGGCGCTTTGCGGGTGGCGCGTTTGCGCAGTTCGCCGAAGCGCTCGATCAGTTGGGTCAAAAATGCATCGGTAAACGTATTGGCCTCCGCCAGTTGCGTTTTGGCGATGTTCATCAGTTGTGCCGGTTCCGGGAAAGGAATATGGTAAAACACACAGCGGCGCAGGAAAGCGTCGGGCAGGTTTTTTTCGGAGTTGCTGGTCATCACCACCACGATGGGAAATGCCGCATCGCGTTGCAGGATGAGGTTGTTGAGTTCGCGGATGCTGAATTCCTGATGATCAATTTCATGCAGGATGTCGTTCGGAAAATCGCGGGGCGCTTTGTCGATCTCGTCGATCAGCACCACGCTGCCGCGCGGCTGCAACACCAGACCTTCGCGCAGGCGGGGGTGCGTCACGGCATCGGGCTTGGTCATGGCAATGGCTTTGCCGAGGGCTTGCAAGGCGATAAAATCGGCTGTATCGGCCACAGCCTGCCCGGCTTCGCGGCGAATATTGGCGCTCTGGAAATGCGCCAGGGCGTCGTAGGTGTAAAACAAGTCGCGGGCAGTCGAATTGGTTTTGGTATTGAATACCAAGGGTTTATCCGCGAATCCCAGGTTGGTTTCAGTGTTTTTCTTCGCCAGTTCGTGCGCCAGTTTCTGCGCAAAACGGGTTTTGCCCGTGCCGGGTTCGCCCATCAGCAGGAGCGGCTGGCGAAGCGCATAAGCCACTTCGGCGGCATTTTGCAGGCCCTCGTCCACGATGTAGCGCTCGGGATCGAATTCGGGGACGGGGTTGTGAAGTAAGTGTATGTTCATTTTCCTTGATTTAAGGAGTTATCCGTTATTCGTAAAGTATGCGTCGATCAGTTTTTGCAATTCTATTTCCACATCTTCCATAAAATATTCGCTGTCGGCAAAGCGCTGCGTCAGGATTTGTTTCCGCTGCTCGGCAGCGGGAAACAAGTGCTGGTACTTCACTAACCAGAGTGCTACATCTTTGCGCAACACCATGCCCAGTTCCGGCAAATCCGCTATGTGCGTGCCTCGTTGGATGGCGTCCATCACTTCTTCGCGCACGCCCGGATTCAGGTCTTCGTCGTAGTCGAACGCAAAAAAGAAAAGCACTGCCGGGCCGTCGGCGCGTAACGCGCATTGGCAGAAAGTCTGGATAAACCAGTACGCCGCTTCGGGTGTCAGGTTTTTATTCCAGGCCCAGTGGCTGATGTGTACAAATACGCATAGGTAATCGATGGCGGTCAGTGCCCTGGTTTTTTCACTGTTTTCGAGCAAAATACCCAAGTTTTGTTGCAGCAAAGGGCGATAATCGTCGGGAATCATTCCGAATGCCGTGAATAGGTTTCGGACGAATCGTTCGCGCAGCACCTGCGGGTCGCGGCACTCGTCGACGGCAAAAGATACCTGGACAGCCTGACGGGGAGATGGACGGGCATGGGTATCCTCGTCCGGACGGTATTTGCCTTCGAGTTCGTGCGCCAGGCGGGCAAAAAAGCTTTTATGCGCCTGCAATTCGCCGCCGAAGAGGTAAAAGAAATGTTGGCTTCCCGGGCGGATATCATTGCGCAGCAGGTCGAACGCATCGGTCTGATCCACGCGGTCGCAGGTGTACACATGGTAGCCGGGGATAACACGCTGCGTACGCTCTTTCTTTTTGCGGTATTCCTCCTTCAGATCGGCTCCATTAATCCGGTCAATGATCCACACCAGCGCCTGACTGACATTGTTGAAATGGAGGTTTTTTTCCCGGAAATCAATCGTGCCCAAGTTATTGGCGCGTTTGGAATCGCTGTGACGGCTCTGAATGACAATGCTGTCGTTGTATAGTTCGCAATCGTCCCGCAGCATATCTTCCTTCAAACTGCGAAACACTTCGTCGTGCTGGCTCAAGCCGACAAGGTCTTTTAATTCGCGTTTGAGTTTGGGTATATCGAGCATATACGGGGCACAGGTCACCTGGTTTTGCAAATAATAGAGGCGTAATAATACAACGAATTAACAGAAGTAGTTATCCGTTATTAGTTCTGCCATGCGCGGGTCTTACGACCTTACTTCTTTCTGGTTACTTTATCACACAAGTTTTTTACCACAACGGACACGAAGTGGTAAAAATTCATGTGGAAGATGGGGTGGTGTCAAAAGGATCGGCTTTAACAACAGTATAAATTTTTATTTCGTTTTCGCTACCAGAAACTTTCCAGGTTTTAAAACCTGGAAAGTTTAGCACTCGATAAAAAATAAAATTTGGTTCTTTTTTCAGT
>JAYSZC010001015.1:0-6667 GCA_043738235.1 Lewinellaceae bacterium
TTCCACCAGCCGGAATAGTCGTTGAGGTTGGAGGTAAGCGAGGTAAACTGCCCATTTTTGATGTCAAAAATGATGGGATTGCGCCATTCGCCCACAATAATCAGTTCGGGGCCGGCATCGCCGGCCACATTGGCCAGGATGGCATCGGTGACCATGCCCAGCCGTTGTAAATCCGGCGTCACACTTTTGGAAACATCCCTGAAATTGCCCTTTCCATCGTTTTGATATAAAAAATGCCTGGGCGGGATACCGTATTGGCCCGGTACGCTGCGGCTCGCGACAAAAAGATCCTGGTGGCCATCGGCGTTGAAATCATAAGCCAGGGCCACAGCGGTATTAAAACCGTTTAACGGAAGCGCCCTTTCATTCAGCGTAAAATGCCCTTTTCCGTCGTTGAAATACATCCGGTTGATCATAAACCGCGAATTGAGCGGTTGCTCATTGCCGCCGGAGCCGACAAACAAATCCTGGTCGCCATCACCATCCGCATCGAAAAACAGGGAGGCCGTGTCTTCATACAGGGAATCCCGGTCAAAAGTGTTTCGGTCGCTCCGCGTAAAACTACCGCCGGGCGTTTGCAGGTACAATTGTCCGCCTTGTCCGCTTGCCCCCCCGATAAACACATCGTCGCGCTGGTCGCCGTTGACATCCGCTACTACCGCTTTGGGGCCTTCCCTGGAAAGCATTCGATAAATGAGGTTTTCCTGGTAAAAATCAATGAAATTGTTTTCCCGGTGCTTTTCAAAAACGGCGGGAATTTCCCGGACAAAGGATGCTGCCGTTCGCAATTCAAATAAATTTCCGGCCTTTACCTGCGAGGCATTTTCCCAGGAAATCAGTATCGTGGTATCGATAGCAGGGTTAATTTGCAGGGTTTTTGTCCGATCGGGCCAGATCACTACCAAAGAATCGACGCGGGTATTTTGCCCCAGACCGAACACCATTTTATAATCCACGGAAGATTGAAACCCGCGGGAAGGAATGAGTTGGAATTGTTTGTGCTCTGCGCCCTGGTACACGGATACCTGCGCTCCGATGGCAAAGGTATTTTGTCCTTTACCCTTCAGTTGTATGGTCAGGTGGTGGTTTTTGTTTTGTTCTTTGGAGTGGTTTTTATACAAAAAAGCGTCCTGATTCACATTGTTGATCACTATATCCAGATCGCCGTCATTGTCTAAGTCACCGTAAGCCGCGCCGTTGGAGAAAGATGGTGTTGTAAATCCCCATTTTTTACCGGCGTCTTCAAAGGTCAAGTCGCCTTTGTTGCGGAAGACTTTATTGAGCAAAGGATTGGAGGGCATTCTGTTGAGCACCTCGTTGATTTGTTCTTTCTGGCCGGTCAGAGCCATTTTCTGGACGACCTCATCTGCGAAAAAATCAATAAAATCCTGGTCTGTCACGTCTTTGTAAATCCCGTTGCAGACATAAATATCGCGGTAGCCGTCATTGTCCATATCGAACATCAGGGCGCCCCAGCTCCAGTCGGTGGCGGCCACGCCGGAGAAAAAGGCGATTTCGCTGAACGTTTTGTCTTTGTTGTTGAGTTGCAGGCAGTTCTGCATGTACTGGTGGTAAAAACCGCGCTCCTGTTTGAGTTGATAAATATTGTAATTTTCAAAAAGCGTAGTGGTTTTGAGGCGCGTTTCATCTCCGGGCAACATTTCGGTGGTGAAAATTTCGGGATAGCCGTCATTGTTGACGTCGGCCATGTCGGCGCCCATGGAAGCGTGGCTCATGTGAGACACCCAATTTTCAATTTCCTCTTTGAACGTGCCGTCTTTTTGATTGATATACAGGTAATCGCGCTCGAAAAAGTCATTGGAGACATACAGGTCGGGCCACAGATCGCCGTTGACATCGCCGACGGTGATGCCCAGCCCGAAGCCGATGAGACTGCCATAAATACCTGCCGCTTTGCTGACGTCTACAAATTTACCATTGTCATTGCGCAGGAGTTTGTCTCCGCCGCCTTTCAGGAAATCGCGCACCGGCCAGTCCTGGGCATACATTTCCCGGTTGTTGCTGTAATTCAGCGTATTGACCGGCATAAAACTGTTGTTCAAAATATAACAGTCCAGGTCGCCGTCGAGGTCATAGTCAAAAAAAGCGGCGTGGGTGGTATAGCCGTCTTCATTCAAGCCGTATTCAGCCGCTTTTTCCACAAAAACCGGTATGCCATTTTGGATGCCCTGGTTGATAAACAGTTCATTTTCAGGCTTTTTGTCCCGGTCGTAGCCGGCATTGCATACATAAATATCGAGTAATCCGTCGGCATTAACATCAACCAGCACAACGCCGGTGCTCCAGGTACCATTTCCTACTACACCTGCACGGTCGCTAATGTCTTCAAATTCGAAGTTGCCTTTGTTCAGGAACAACTTGTTCTCGCCCATATTGGAGGTGAAATAAATATCACTTAGGCCGTCGTTGTTCACATCGCCGATAGCAGCCCCGCCGCCATTGTAGAAATTGCGGTAACTGAAAATATTAAAGTCTTCCGTGTTTTCCACTTTATTGAAAAACTGAACGCCGGATTTTTCAGGAGAAATTTGTTCAAAAAGCGCGTTGGCATTTTGCTTGTTTTTGCACCCTGAACATAGCAGTAAGGCAAAAGCGAAAGAAAGCGCAGTATTTGGACGGATATACATGGTAGCGATGAATGATTTGACTTGCAAAGATGGTAAAATCAGTTGTTTTGCCAACACATGGTGTGTTCTGATAGTATTGGCCTAAAGTAAAATGAGTGGCAACATCATGTCCATCAAATGAATCCAATAAAATCATGGTCAAAAAAACGATAGGCCGCCTTTTCGGGCGGCCTATCGAATATACAATTCCAATCAAATTGGAAAAATCAATTAATAACCGTCATTCTGTTTCAGGTTTGGATTGGAGTCCAGTGCCTGTTGCGGAATCGGGAACAATACACGGAAAGCATCCGTAACCGATTTATAACTCCAGGTATCATCCCAGGTGCCGAAACGAATCTGGTCTGTGCGACGAATACCTTCCCAGTACAGTTCACGGCCGCGTTCATCCAGCATAGTGGCTTCGTTCACAGTAGCCAGTGGAGTAGCGCCACGAAGTTGGCGCAGGTCGTTCACCATACTGAGCGCCGTAACACCTGCTGTACCGCCGCGCATAATGGCTTCCGCTTTCATCAGGTACACATCGGCATAACGCAGCAGGATGTACTGGCCTTTATTGGAAGGGTGGTACTTGATAACGCGGATACCTTCAAAATTGTCTGCGCCGGACAGTTTGACTTCGCGCGTAAAAACCAACGGTATCCCTCCGCTCCGGCTATTGGCAATAGGATCTCCGTTGTCCTTAAACTGTGGACCTAACAGAAAACCACGGCCCAGACCAGAGTATTGAGATCCGTTTGGAGTCGCAGCGATCCCTTTGCGCTGGTCGCCTGCTTCAAACTTATCATAAAATTCAGCCAGGGTGGTAAAACCGTTCCAACCACCCGGGTTATTATCATAGTGTAAAGTCATACCCCAACGGGACTCGGGAGTACCTTCTGCGCTGGTAAGGATAATTTCTGTAGCAGCGCTGGTGCTGAAGTTCGTAAAGTAGTTGGACTCCAGAGAATAACCGGCAGCAGTTACTGCATCGCTGTAACCAATCACCTTGGTCATGTCAGCAGCATCAAAGGTATAAGGGCCTTCCGGTTTGGCAGCCTTATACACTGCTTTGTTCAGGTACAAACGGGCGAGCAGCGTATTGGCAGCAGCACGAGTCGCTTTGGAATTGGTAGCGCTTGGGCCAGTGTTTGGCAGATCCGGCAGAGCCTCTTCCAAATCACGTGTGATAAAGTCAAATGCTTCCGCGCGGGTAAATACGCGTGGATTGACATCTACCCCCTCTGTTACTTCACGATACGGAACCTGACCGAACAAGTCCATGACGTGAAACATATAAAATGCGCGCAAGAACTTTGCTTCCGCTTTCTGCTGTGCATTTGGGTTAGAGGCCAGTACCTGATTGCATTTGAATACACGTTGGTTCAGGTTGTTCCAGGAATCACGCACAAAGTTGTGGGTAGCATCCCATGTGTGCGCGTGCAGCGTACGCCATATACCGTTATCACCCCAGTCTGTTCCGCGGGTAGGCGGAATCATTTCATCAGAAGTGTGTTCATACAGGCAGTAAGTACCATCCTGGCCAATAAAAGTACTCAGGTCCTTGTACGAAGAAACGAGTGCTTCCCCCGGATCACCAGGGACAAATACGCCACCGGCGCCTTCCCGCAACTGGGAATCCCTGATTTCCGGTTCCAGATCTGTACACGCAGAGATTGCAAAGAATCCCAGCAAAGCGTACATCGAGAACTTAAGAGTTTTGTAATTCATTGTTCGAATTTTTTAAATTTAAAATGATACACTTGCTCCCAGAAGAATTGTTCTGGCACGCGGGTATGAGGTGTAATCGATTCCGAAAGATGGCACGCCATTGAGGGCTTTATTGATGTTTACTTCCGGATCCTGGCCGCTGTAATCTGTGAAAACAGCCAGGTTCTGACCTGTTACGAAGAAGCGCAGCGAAGAAACCGCAGTGCTTTTCAGATTGACACGGTAGCCCAAAGTTACATCCTGAATACGAACAAATGAGCCGTTTTCCAGGAAACGCGTAGAAACCTCCGGTGCATTCAAACGAGATTCGCCGTTACCAGGCAGATCAGAAGTGACGTTACGACCACCAGCCAAAGCACCTGCTGTGAAATAGGCATTCGCTGTGTTGTTGTAAATCTTGTTGCCAAACTGGCTGTTCAGGAAAATACTGGCATCAAAATTTCCAATGGTTAATTGGTTGGTCAAACCAGCCGTAACCGTAGGTAGCGGGCTGCCGATGAACTGCTGGAAGTCGCCGTCATTGTAGATGGAAATACCTTCGCTGTCATAACCCGCAAAATCACGAACAAAAAATGCAAATAAAGGTTGACCCTCCGCAATACGTTGTGCGAAAGCGCCTGATAAACCTTGTCCACTGATCACGCCTGTATTCAAAAGGCCGCCGTATTTTTTTACTTCATTTTTGTTGTACGCTCCATTCAACAAAACATTCCAACGGAAGTTCCCTTTGTCCACTGCAACGATATTCAAGGACAATTCTACACCTGAATTCTGCACATCTGCATCCAGATTGGTGAAGAAGAACGGCTGTGGCGCCGGCTGGGCACTGGTCACAAGAATCAAGAGGTCAGACGTATTCTTTTTATAGACATCCAGGGAGCCTGTAAGTCTGCCGTCTGCAAATCCAAAGTCAATGCCTAAACCAAGTTGAGTAGTGGATTCCCATTTCAAGCTGGGGTTATTAAAAGTAACGTCGCCAATACCGCCACCGTCTATGTCAGTACCGTTATCACTGATATTCCAGTCATTATAACGCTGGCGATTTTGGTACAGGTTGTACGGAATTTCCTGGTTACCGGTAACGCCGTATCCCAGTCGAAGACCCAGATCGGAAAATACATCCGGTACAAAACTTTCATCAATCAGTCTCCACTTGAAGGCAAACGCGGGGAAGTAACCATACTTATTGTCGCCACCGAAACGGGTAGAACCGTCTGCACGCAGGGTAGCGGTAAACAAGTATTTTTCTGCAATACCGAGGTTCACCCGACCGAAGTAAGACTGCAATTCGTCAAATGTATTGCCGGAATTACGACCGATAATACTTGTGCCTAAATCCTGGTTGGAAGAGGCAAAGTTATTGAGCATGTTATCCAGGTTTGATACCCGGAAATTGGTCATTTCAAAACCACGGGAAATGTATTCGAAACTCTGGTAGGAGTATCCCAATACGGCAGACAGGTTAGATGTGTTGAACGATTTGTTATAGGTAAAATAGTTTTCCCACAAACGGTTGTCCGTTTCAATATCATTCAGGAACAAGCGGCCTAAACCACTGATCGTTTGCACAACCAGGTCTCTGGAATACGCTGCTTTGCGAGAAGAAATCGACTGGTCGAAACCCACGACTGTTTTAAACGACAGGTTGTTCGTAATGCTGTATTCCGCAGAAAGATTACCTAATGCCCGAAGGGTTTTGGTGAAGTCTTTCGAGAGCTCCAGCAATGCTACCGGATTTGCATTATCTACACCTTTCTGTTTCAGTTTTCCATTTGCACTATAAACTGAATCCGTTGGGTTTGCTTTCAAAACCATACCAATCAAATCCCCCTGGAAGCCGGAGTTGTTGGAAATCGGCGCATTGTCATCCAGGTTGTTGGCAACCGTGATTTGAGTGCCGATGTTCAGGCGATCGTTGATGAATTTTTTATTGCCGTTGAAACGGGCTGTGTACTTGGTCAGACCACTTTCCCGAACGATACCTTCCTGGTTCTGGTAGCCGAAAGAAAAACGATAGTCGCCGCCGCCGGCGCTTCCACCATAACTGATGTTGTGCGTATTCGTGAGCGCTGTCTGGAAAATTTGATCCTGCCAGTCTGTGTTGGATCTGCCATCGATATTTGTGGTAGGCAAACCTGGGTTGATGGCACTCCATGCGCTGATGAAAGTTGGGCCATCCAGCAGATCATATTTTTTAGAGATTGTGCTGATACCCAGAGAGTAGTCATAAGACAAAGAACCTTTGCCGGTTGCACCCTTTTTCGTAGTGATGATCACTACGCCATTGGCGCCGCGCGAACCGTAAATAG
>JAYSZC010001016.1:0-6664 GCA_043738235.1 Lewinellaceae bacterium
CAACCTTATCAACCCTCATCAACCTTTTGAGACACCCTCCCCTTAATCAGAAGGTAAAATTTTCAACATTTCATTTGCATGTTTACGGTAGGGTCTACCCTTATCTTCTTTCAAATAAGATTCAAAGGATTGCCGGGCTTGCGGGTACTGGCCCGCTCCACTTTGGGCTAATCCTATGTAATAAAGCGCCGGCACACGATAGCTTCCATCCAGATTAACTGCTTTTTGCAGTGCATCCACTGCTGCCGGATAGTTTTGAATGCCCAACAACGCCACGCCCTGATAAAATCTGGCTTCCGGGTATTCCGGATACTTAGCAGCAACATTTCCGAGCGCTTCTGCGGCGGCGGCGTATTGCAGGGGATCGTCATACAGTTGAAAGGCGTGCAACACTTCAGGAGGTACCTCTTTAGCAACTGTCGGATCAAGCGACCTGAAAGGCATGCGGTTGTTGTAATGTTCAAAATTGGCGGCAACCGCTTCCGGCACAGACATCGGCACGGTTATTTGTGGCTGCGGTATAAAATAAGTGGCAACTATCCATGCTGCAAGCGCTGCTGCTGCGGCCAATGATGACCACATCAGGATGCGCCGTGGTTGTTTCCTGGTTGCTGCCGGCTCTATCAGTCTCATTTGCTGAGTAGCTTTGGCTATTTGCTGCTGCCATTTCCATTCTGCTGCCGCTTCGGCATCATTGTCCAGCAGTTGGCGTAGTTCTACGGCTTCGTTTTGCGATAGCTCGTTGGAGTAGTATAATTCAAGTAAGGTTTCAGTCCGGTTATCCATGTTGTCATAAGTTGAATAGGTGTCATGTTCGTCCTAGTTTTGGTAAGTATTTGGGATTAGGGTAAAAACGCAAAGGGCAAAAAGCAAAAATTCAAAGCAGGCGCCAAAAGTTATCACCTCTCACTTCTCTCACGCTCTCACTATCTAATCTGCTCCAGGCATTCCAGGCGGCGTTTTTTTACGGCTTCCGATCCAGAAAGGCCCAATTGTGCGGCTATTTCTTCATCAGTCATCTTCTTTTTATAATGCAAAAAGAGGATCTGATAGGATTGTTTATCCAGCACTTTTTTGGCTTTCAGCAGGAGCAGGTCGCGCCGGGCGCGTTTGTGCAATTGTCGCAGCACCTCTGCGCTGGCATAACCCATCACATCGGCAATTTCCTGAGCACTCAAGCCTTCTTTGTAAGTCAGAATGAGAATACTGCGACCAGGTTCGCCCAGTTCATCCACCTCTTTCCAAAGGTTGTCGCTGGTTTGCCGCGACATGAGGCTGATATCTGCCGCAACCTGCACATTGTCGGGTACTTCCGGCGGGGCATTTTGCCCCAACCAGTCGGTACGCCGGTGTTTGCGCAGGAAAGCGCGTATCAGGTTTTTGCCCACCCCGAATAGGTACGTACACAAAGTACCTGTCAGTTCGGTCAAACGACCCGCCTGAATATTGTGCATCATCAGAAGGAAAGCATTCTGGAAAAGGTCTTCCAGGTCTGCTCCATCGATGGAGTGGTGTTCGATCCCCCAGCGGATAAACTTTGGACGGCAGTGGGTATTAATAGTTTTACTGCCCCCCTCAGGATCGCGCCGAAAGTCTGCGAGTTCGTCGTGTGGTCCGTTCATATAGTTTCCTGCCGTAGTGCCGCCGGTTAAGTCGGATTAAAGTAATGTAAGTCGAAGGCGGTTGGCGGCGGTAAAAATATAGCCGGTTTTGCAGTTTAATGCTTCCCTTCAGGAAAATGTGAACAAAACAGGCAGTTTTTTTTATAATTGCAAGTTTTCTTTCACTTTATCAAAAAAGTGAATACTTTTCGTGCCTGAAAACAATTATTCACCAAAAAATTATATTGCTAATGAAGACCATGAGACAATTCGTAGCGGTCGTTTTATTTCTGTCGTGTTCAGTCACACTGACCGCGCAACGCCCATCCCCTTGTCTGTGCAACCCAATCCTGGAGCCACTGCCAATGCCCTGTAATAATGGTATTGCTGCTACAACTCACAGCATGCCCGCTACTCCCTCAGAAATCACACCTGCTTCCAATAAGGTAGATTTGGAGATCAGGGATGAACCCAGTTCTTTGGATAATTATGAGGATGCGCGCTACCAGGCATTCTGGATATGGGGTGATGGAAATTTCCGGCATTTCCGAAATGGACTGAAGGAAGATGATCTGAAAACGTATAAACAATCCTACAATTATTCTGCGCCGGACTCGTATGTACCAGTAGTAGTACTCATAGAAAAAAAGAGTAATAAACAGCCACCCGGACGCACCGAACGAAATGTAAAAATCTCCAATATGGGTACAGGTACAACAATGCAGCCTGATACCTTTTGGCGGCGCCTGAATCCGTCAGGGAAATCTGCTGATATTTATAATATTGAGCAATTGCGGGCAGATTCCTTTCACACAGCCATAGTGGTATCGGCCCGAAAGAGTACTTCTAATCTGGGCGTATTTTTCTTTTACAACAGTATTTATAATAAAAGAAAAAACACCTACAAGCCCGAACATGTACATGATGTGGAAAGCGTTGAAATACCTAATTATGTAAAACGAGCAGGTTTGTCTCTGGTGCAAGGCACAATGGCTGACCTGCAAAACAATTTTCCACTATTCAACTTGCTTTCTGCTCCCGGCGTTTTTCCTGCTTTGGAAAAAAGTTTCGGGAATTTCATGTTCCTTCCTGTTAGTCCCGATGCTATCAGAAATATGCCCTTGGCATTTGATGAGTATCGTTTTTTTCCGATCCTGGAAACTGTTTGGCCGGATACGCTGTCTGCTGCTGATTTTATGACTATTGTGGTGGGTACGCAGTCGCCGCTCAATGATGATATTCAAGACCCTTTTTATGATGAACAAAGAATCTCTACCCTGAGCGAGACCTTGAGTAGCTTTTTGGCGCAGTTTGATACCACTGGAAATCCCCCACAGGTTGCAACCACTTTTCGGATAGGGATTGCCACAGATTCCCAGGGTAATTCCTCACAAGCATATGTCACCGGTGCAGACAGGTTAGGTGTCACACTGGTTGGTAGTATTGATCCCAACGAACTGGAGGTTAAAAAAATATGCCCCATAGACAGCGGAAAGTACAAAGTCACCATGCGGTTGCAGATTTGTAATGAGGGGTATATGTTTGAAAACTCTATAGGCATTCGGCTGATCGATGCAGGAAGGCACTTTTCAAAATTGACACTTCCCGAGGCGATAGAGAGTGAAATCAGCAGTTTTAGAGAGGAGCCATTGGTAGATCCTCACCAGTGGAGTTTTACCTGGGCTAAACACCTGGATGGGATTTATAATCCTGCAAACCCCAATGACGAATATGCCCCCAGCTGTGCCAGTTTTGAGTTCACCATTGAAACCGATTGGGCAGGCGTTCAAAAACTGCAAACAGGAGAAGCGCTGGAAATGTGCGTTACATTCAGCCTGGCTCTTACAAATATCGAGGACTGTAGCTTCAATTTCCCGATTAAAGGCCCCGTCACTCAAATCACTGGCTTCGCATGTGGTGACGACTCGTGTTCCTGCAACTGGCTTTGCTGGCTGCTCATTATTCTTGTCGTGCTGCTGCTGTTGTGGTGGTGGTGGTACAAAAAGCAACAAGACAATAACAATGCATAAGTAAAAGGGAGAAATTGCAAACATGGGTCATCCCGAATTTTATGACCCTGCAAAATCGAAGAACAAATGTCATGGGTCTACGGGCGGATTTCATCCGCCCGTAGACCCGCTAGGCAGAATCATTGCATAAATTCGGGATGACTCATGTTTGCCCCTTGCCTTTTGCCCTTTTACTTAAATCCCTCTTTCAGCATAAAAACCGACATCAGAAAACTTGGTAAAAAATGCATCAGCGACAGCAAAATGCCGTTGCGCACGTGTACGGCAGTCATCTGGTCTTTAGCGTGCAGCATCACACAATCCACGATAATTCTGCCGGCAACAAAAGTGCCCCACAAGAGGAAGGCCCAGCAGACCCATTTATTGATTTGGGGCAAAATGTCGGGCATTGCGGCGCCTGTCCATTGGAAATAGAGAAAAATGCCGATGTACAGGCACATGTAGATATAATTGTAAACGTACATAGACCTTGATTGAGAGGATGTAACCTTGATTGAAAGGATTTGAGGATGAACCTGATTGAGCGGATTTGGGGATTTGCCTGATGAAATGAATCAGTTCCAGCGCGCATTTTTGCCGCTCAGCAGCACCACGGCCAGCCACAATACATAAGGCAGCGCCAGTACCAGCGGAACGGAGGCTACCGAAAAGGCAATGGCAGTCTTCCCCTGGTTTTTGAAATACAGGCTACCCCCGATCACCAGCGCGGCGATGAGGAATAGTACGATCCACATGGAAATGTATTTGGCACTTGGCGCGGCGTATTGGCCGAATACGCCCTGGATAAATTCCCGGTAGCCGTACAAGGTGATCAGTACATCGATGAGCCATAAGACCCAGAAAAGGGTGAGGATTTTTGTCGTCATGTTGATTGTTTTGGGATGCAAAAAACGGAAAAAATTAGAATTTTCATGGTTTGATGTCAGGTATATACCATATATCCTTTTTGATATCCACGCCGCCGCTCATTTGTTCCTGCACCACCCGGTCAATGATAAAAATACCCTGCTGAGCCATTTTTCCAAACGTATCGATGCCATTATTGGGAAAATTGATCCGGGTTCTATGGATGTTGAATTTGTTGGCGAATTTTCTGTCAAAAGCTTTTTCCACACCCTCTTTGCCCAGCATAAAACCCAATAGTCCGCCCCAGGTAGCCGTCGGATTATCCGAATCCCAGCCCATCAGAGATGCAATTTTAATCGTTTCCTTGATATCGCCTTCGCCGTACAAAAGGCTCACTATACTGGCGGCAAAATTGATACCCGCAGCAAAACAACCGTTACAATACCTGTTTTTCGAGGTCATATCATATCCGTCTGCCTGTTCTACCTGGTACCTTTGATACACTTCATCCCTGGTTTGCTCCCAGGAAACGCCGGCGAGGTACCGGCTTTTTACAAAATCGTACATTTTCGCCGAGTAGGAGTCGGCGGGCAAAGCTTTACGAGACCTGTCTGCCATCGAAAGGATGTTGTCCTTCATGGATTTAGTGTCGTCGGCCTGCGAAGCCAGGGCGTACATACTGACATAAAACTGGGAAATCCACTCTGCGTTGTACCGCGCGGTGGTCTGAATGGGCAATTGCGCCATTTTCAACGCGATATCCGGACGACCGGGCGCAAAAAGGCCGAAAATTTCGGTGGTCAGCTGCGCATCGATCATGTCAAATTCGAGGTTGTTATCCGGATGCCCCGTGGCGGGTGGCTCCAGCCCGCTTTTCATCAGGTCGAACGCTTTCTGATTGGATACCCATAAAAAGTTTTCCTCTTCCGCTTTGATGTGTTTCAGCCAGCCTTCCCGTATTTGCCGCCCCGAGAGCATCGAAGTTTTGTTGGTGTACAGCAGGTGCTGATACATGTACTCGATGTCGGTATCGTCGTCGGCGCCCCAGAGACCGCCTTCTTTTTCCAGCACAAAATCGATAGTGGGCGACAGATTGCTCGGCACTCCCGCGCCCCAGATACTCGGCTGATCCGGTTTCCCCCAGTCGTGTCGGGTATAAAACGCGCCCGTCTTGATTTCCCCGATATTCCCGATTTTATCCATTTCAGTGACGAGGCCGGTCCAGTTGGCGATGCACTGCCCCAGCCAGAAACCGTATAGTTTATTGGCATAGTTTGATCTGGAAATTGCTCTGTCGCCTTTTTTGACTTTGTATGTCTTGTAATTCAAGTCCTTATCCACCAGGGCATTGGCCCGGGGAATCGTTTTTTGCCCGCAGGAGGACAGGAAGAACAAGGTAAAAAGCGCAGTAGCAACATTTATGCGCGCAGAGAAATAATGTTGTGGATATTTCATTGAATAGTTCTACGTGCATGCTTGACTTACAGATGCACATTGTGTCGTTCTTGGTGGACAGAAACGGGCTATAATTCATTCAAGTCAAAAAACTATCCCGAATAAGGATGCCTGTAAGGCGCCCGGTACTCCCTTTTCAACATCTTCCGGCCTTCCGCATGGTTGGTAATGTCCATGTTAGAGGTATCGATGTTCAAATTCGATTTCAAACGATACGACATATCCCCATAGATGATGCTGGAGGTTGTTTTAAAGGCATCTTCCAGCGTATTTGTAATGCCTTTGTTGGACTTTTGCCGGATGCCTTCCACCAATTCGCTGAACATATCAAAAAAGGCTTTATTGTAAAGGGGCAGGTTTTTGGGATGGAACATATCGAACCGGACATCGCCTTGCACGATTTTTTCCTTGCCGCCCGCCGGAAATATTTCCCAGCCCAGGTCGCCCACAAACATCGTAGCTTTTTCCCCGTAGTAAAAAACGCCGATTCTATGCTCCGGAACCGGCGCCGTGTATCCAAAGGACTTATGCGACCAGTAAACCGGCAAATCGCCGAAATCGAAGCGGACATCCAGGTGATCGGGGTTTTCCAGACCCAGTTTTCTGGCAATGCCGCCGATCGAGGAAACGTTGTCCGGCAAGCCGAGGTTCATCACTTTCCTGACGTTGTTGATGTAGTGAATACCCCAGTCGACCATCATGCCCCTGCTGAAGTCGAACTGGCTTCTCCAG
>JAYSZC010001017.1:0-6664 GCA_043738235.1 Lewinellaceae bacterium
CCGTACCAAAACCTACACAGCCGCCAAACGGGACGTTTCTCACCCTCTCACTTCTCACTTCTCACTTCTCACTTCTCACTTCTCACTTCTGATCGTCCATCTCAGAAAATCCGGCATGGCTTGTCCCCAGGTGTAGGGTTCGTGGCGTCCGCCTTCTATTTCGTAGTAGCGCAGGTCGTGTTCCGGGCAACCTTTCAAGCGGAGTTCGCGCATCAAGTCCAGCGTGTCGTCGATAGAATCGATCACGCCATTGCCATTGCGGTCGTCTTCTTCGTCGAGGGTTCCGCATTGAAACCAGAAACGTTGGTTTTCATGCCAATGGGTGCTTTGCCGGATAATATCGTGCATGATACGATCTGCATCGGGATTTTCGGGATGCACGGTCGACCAGCGCCACCACAAGGCGCCGGAAAATACGCCGGCTGTGCCAAATACCTGCGGATGCATCCAGGTAATGTCCATTGCCGATAATCCGCCCAGCGAAAATCCGGCGAAAATGCGATGTTGCGGATCGGCTAAAATACGGAAGCGTTTTTCCAAATGTGGTAGCAACTCATGGATAATGAATTCGGTATATTTTGGCGCCTTCTCGCCCCTGTTTTTGTAATCCGCCTGCCGCGCTGTGCCGTATTCATGGATTCTTGCGCCGGAGGCGTACACGCCTACCGCTATGAAATGTGGGACGGTTTGTTCATAAAAAAGCCGTTCCAGGATGGCTGCGAAATGCATTACGGGCAAATCCTGTCCGTCGTTAAATAATACCAGCGGGTATTTTCGCGCCCCGGATAAGTGGTAATCAGGCGGCAAGTATATATCAAAATCCACTTCCCTATGCAAGGCAAAAGAGGGAAAATGGCGCACTTGCCGCAAGTGCGGTGCTTTGCGCTGGAGCAGTTCAAACAGCGTCTCTACAGGTTTTTGCCAGAAATTCATGAGTCGGGAAATCAGCGGTTTTATGCGGCGGGAATACGTTCTTTTGCCAATTTCAGGGATTGTTCCAATTGCTGTTCTTCCGAAAGCAGGGTATTGTCGATTACAATCGCATCATCCGCTTTTCTAAGCGGGCTGTCTGCGCGGGTGGAGTCGATGCGGTCGCGTTCGAGCAGGTTTCGTTGCACTTCATGCCAGTCGGCATCGATGCCTTTGGCTGCCAGTTCGAGGTGGCGGCGGCTGGTACGTACATCGGGGTCGGCAATCAGAAATATTTTGAGTTCCGCATCGGGAAAAACAACCGTTCCGATGTCGCGGCCATCGGCAACAATGCTGCGGCGTTTGCCCATGTGTTGTTGCTGCCGCACCATCGCCCGACGCACGGCGGATATCGCCGACACGGGACTGACGTGTTCGCTTACCCGCATTTGGCGAATCGCGTGTTCAATATCCACGCCGTTCAAAAAAGCGTGGTTTTGACCTTCAATGCGTTCAAAGTGGATTTGTATGTTTTTTAACGCTTCCTCTACAACGTCCGGATCATTGTAATCCAGCTGATTATCAAGGAAATGCAGTGTCACAGCGCGGTACATGGCGCCTGAATCGAGATAAGCGTAGTGCAGTGATTTCGCCAGAGCCTTGGCGAGTGTACTCTTGCCGCAGGAAGAATAGCCGTCGATGGCAACAATAATCCGTTTCATAATTTACCGCGCAAAAGTCAGACTATTCGGATACATTTATACCCGGGACAAGTGTTTTTAAATGAAATTTTGTGCAACAGCCTGAAAGCGAAGCTTTTCAACCCTCTTAACTTTTCAAACCTGACTATACGTCTTGCATAGTCAACTTTCTGATGCAGACCAACTTCATTTTATTAGCGTTAGGCTGGTGTTTTTTTGCTGCTACCTTGTGGCAACTGTTTTTTTGCTGGGGCGTTTTTACCCGTTTTGCGTTTTATAAGAAGCATCAAAACCGGCTGCAAGAAAGACAAAAAAATACGTTGCCGCCGCCTTTTTCCGTGATTATTTGTGCCCGCAACGAAGCCGGCAACCTGCGCCGTTATTTGCCGGGAATCCTGGCGCAGCAATACGATGCAGACTGGGAATTACTGCTGGTAGACGATGCTTCTACGGATGAAACTCCAACTGTTTTACACGAATTGCAGGAAACAAATCCACGTTTAAGGGTGATCCGGATGGAGCAAAAATCCTTACCCGGAAAAAAAAATGCCCTGGAACAAGGTATCAACGCCAGTAAATACGCGCATATCCTGTTAGCCGATGCCGATTGTGAACCGACAGGTGTTTTTTGGTTGTCACACATGTCCGCATCCCTGAATCAGAAGCCGGAAACAGAAATTGTGCTGGGTTATGGGCCCATGAAAACAGCAACAGGCGCTCTGAATCGCTGGGCGCGTTTTGAAACTGCCCATACCGCTATGCAATATTTATCATTTGCAATAGCAGGAATGCCCTATATGGGTGTAGGCCGCAACCTGGCATTTAAAAAATCGGTTTTCGAGCGGGTGGGAGGTTTTTCCAAACACCGCGATATTCCTTCCGGAGACGATGATTTGCTGATCAATGCTGCCGCAACTTCCACCAACACAAGCATTTGTACCGATCCTGCGGCATTTGTATTTTCCGAAAGTAAAACGACCTGGCGGCAATGGCTTCTGCAAAAACGCCGGCACCTGGGCGCCTCTTCCACATACCGTCTGTTGCACCAGTTACTACTCGCTTCTCTGAGCCTTTCTCTCGTGTTTCATTACTTTTTACTCTTGTTGCTGCTTTTGGCCGGCTGGAATGTTCATCTGCTGGCGCTGGCTTATTGTCTTCGCATGTTGACGCTGTGGATCGTGTACAGAGGCGTTCTTTCGAAGCTTCAATGTTCAGATTTGCTCAAATGGACACCTGCACTCGACGTGATGCTTGCGATGTATTACGGCCTTGTTGTGCCTTATTATTTGATTTTTAGTCGACCCGTAGTGTGGAAATAGATTTTTTACCACATGGATTTTTTACCACATAAACACATAGGTCTACACATAGAAAACATAGTTTTAGAGTACTGTACGCTATGTGTTCTATGTGTAGACCTATGTGCCTATGTGGTAAAAAAACTATGATGCAAATATAATTCCGGTAAATTTCGTTTGCCGGACGAACTATTTTTCCGCTCGTTTTCCAAATTTCAAAATTGCTTTTTCATGAAAATTTTTCCTGTCGTATTGGGCGCCATGCTCCTTTTCTTTGCCTGCAAACGAACTTCGTCAACGCCTCAGGCAGAATCGGTGACCACTTCCGACACACAGATTCCGGCTGATTTCCCCGTTTTTTATGAGAAATTTCATACGGACAGTATGTATCAGTTAGCGCATATTTCCTGGCCCTTGCAAGGCGACAAAAGCGAGCAGGTGGACAGTACCCATTACCAAAAAAAGGAAATTACCTGGGAACAAAGCAACTGGCGAATGCACCGCCCGGTGGATTACAGTTCCGGCGATTACAAGCGGCAGATTCAAATGCTGGGAGACGGGCTGTTGATCGAGTATATCATGATTACAGCAGGAGGATACGGCATAGAACGGCGTTTCGCCAAACAACCCGATGGCGAGTGGAACCTGATTTATTATTCTGATATGCAGGAAAGAGGGAAGTAAACGGGTTTATAAGTTGATGAGTTTATATACATCCACTCGGAAAAAGTGAAATCGCTTCATTTCCGAGTGGATGTATATAAACTCATCAACTTAATTCTGAACCACCAATTTGCGGGTGTTCAGTGATTTACCGTTGCGCACCTCTACAAAATAGATACCATTTGGTAGGCGACTGACATCAAAAGACATCTGGTTGTCGCCCTTGCCCAACACGCGGTGTTGTTGTAGGGCTGCTTTGCCAGACGGATCAAAGATCGTAACCTGAACATCCGCCTCCGTATCCATGGGCACTTCTACCGTAATATGATTAGAAGCAGGGTTCGGGAATATGCCAAAAGGCACATTTTCAAACACTACAGGTAATTCTAACTCCTCTACTTCGCCATCTGTACTGCCGTCCGTACGGAAAGCGCTGGAACTTAGGCTTACTAGCATAGTATAGCACTGTGTGTTGCTGAATGCGCCCTGGTAACCGTACACATTGGCATAATAGCTCGTAGATATTGTACCGTTATTGTAAATCAGTGTTTCATTAGATGTTCCGGAATTTTGAGAAATGGCCAGCACTGCACTGTTGCCGTTATACAGGCGTACATCATAATCGGCCGGCAGGGTAGTGAGCTCGATTTTGATGTTTCTGGTATCCGATGTATTGGCAAATCTGTACCAGTCTATATCGGAAGGCGATGCAATCTGAGCCGTAAAGGTGGTATTTACAGGAATAACCTTAGCCTTATTCTTCGTATTATTGGATTCATACGTGTCTGTACATCCACCGCCGCCGGAAGCCGGCGTAGTAAAGGATGCGGCAGATGAATAGGCCGCTGAAGTGCCACCGCATACAGTTTGAACCTGGTAGTTGTAGGTGCTGTTAGCGGTAAGTCCTGTAATATTAGCGGAAGTTCCTGTAATATCCGTAAAGGTGGTCCAGGTAGAAGAAGACGATAGTTTTATCTGTAAATTATAAGAAGTCGCACCGCTCACGGCACTCCAGTTGAGCGTAGCGGTGGTTTGTGCAATGCTGGTAGCATTCAAACCGGACGCAACTGCGCAGCCGCCGCCGCCGCTTGGTGGCTGGCAACCGGGAGAAGTAAGCAGCGATACACGGCTGCCACCTGCTGCAAACAATGCTTGTGAACGGGCTTTCTGACCGGTAGAAAACATGTACATACAGGCGTCGTCTGTATAGTCCATGTAGTTCATGGTCATTTCTATTGGAGTGCCGGAGCAGGTAGAGTAGTGGGGGGAACTTGGACAGCCGACGTTGGAAGTGTTGTGCGTAGGCGTATCGTTCACCAGGTCGCTGCCGCAGGTAGCATCGCCCCAGATGTGACGAAGGTTGAGCCAGTGACCTACTTCATGGGTGGCAGTGCGGCCTTTGTGAAAAGGAGTGGTAGCCGTACCGATCGTACCAACATACTGATAATCACACACAACGCCATCGGTAGCTGCAGCGCCTCCGGGGAATTGTGCGTAACCGAGCAGAGGGCTGTTCAGGTCGCAAATCCAAAGATTGAGGTATTTGTTGCGATCCCAGGCATCCAGACCGCCCTGTGCAGTGTATTTCATCGCGTCATTGGATGAAAATGATGTCCGGGTAGTATTTTGACGGCGAATACCTGTGGTCGCATTGCCGCTCGGGTCTTGCGTTGCCAGACAGAAATTGATTTCAAAGTCGGCAATCAGGTTTGAAAAAATGGAAGGTGTGTTGATCCTGTCGGCATTGAGTGCACGAAAATCGGCATTTAAAACATCAATCTGCGTCTGGATTTGAGCATCGCTGATATTTTCTGATGATGTATTCCAGATCACATTGACAACAATCGGAATGGTGACCTGTACGCGTTCATTTACTCCCTGCGGAGCGTTCATAAAATCTTCCGTGTGGCGTTCAATTTCCTCCATCATTTGCTGGAGGAGCGGGTTTTCAAGTAGTTGTTGTTCCAGCACATCGTGGGCAGCACATACGCGCTGTGCAGAGAGATTAAAGGCCAGAAGCATGGAGGCCCCTAGAGCGAGAAGTAGATTCCGAATCATGATTAAGACAGTAAAGGTTTGAAAATGAACAGTTTGAGTTTGGTACTATATAATAATGTAAACTTAATGAATCCAAATTATCATTTTCTATCGGAGGGAGAAGAGAATTTTCGCAAGGGCAAATATAGCTTTAATAAAATCTTTACTATACTTTTTTTTCGTCTGCCAATTGCTATTTGATGTACTAAGCATCAAACCTGTATATCTTGGAAAATAACTACGTGTATAAATAGATTTTTGGTTTTGCCGGCCTTGAAAATAATTTATTGTACCATATGCCCCACAAACTGTGCGCCGTTGTCGATGATGCGTTGCGGGCTACGGCGAAACCCCATACCGCAGGCTTCATAAGCGAAAAACACGCCTGCCTGGTAATACTGCCCCTGCTCGTCCCGGGCTAATTGGGCGAGTGCCTGGTATACACTGCGCTGCTTTTCGTATTCACCGCCACGCACTTCCACCGGCAGGCCGATCTCGTCGTGGATGCTGATATTGGCGCCTTCCCGTCCAAAAAACACTTTTTGAACAAACGGGAAATTGGAACGACCCATGGGTTCATCGAGGCTAGCTTCGAGCAATGCAGGCTCGTGGGGGAACAAATCCCACAGGTATTTCAGGGTACCTTTCGATTGGAACAACATGGTGTAAGCCGGATTGAGAATAACCGCCAGATCGCGCCGCACGATCTGGGTGAGAATTCTGCATAAATCCGGTTCTTCTTCGGCAATATATTCCCAGGGAACCAATTTGAACCAGAAATCAAAACGCGTAAAATTTCCGCGGCCATCCGGCGCGAAGATGCCTTCCAGTTCTGAAAAATTTACTTCGTCTACATAACAAAACTTCGTTTCAAAACCCGCTTCAGCCGCCGCCTCGCGCAGCAGGGAAACATTGTCATCATCTTCAGGCGCGCCTCGCAGGGTGCTGAATAAAATGGCCGGTTCGCGATCGGGATTCAGGCCTTTGAGGCGTTCAAAATTTGCAATCAACGCATCATACACATGGTTAAACTGCCCTTCCTCAGGCAGTTCGTTT
>JAYSZC010001018.1:0-6664 GCA_043738235.1 Lewinellaceae bacterium
CATTCCTCCGGACAAATCGGGCCGCAAAGGTAGAGGCATTTTTTCAAAAAAAAATGTCCCCGAAAAAAAATTAGGTAAAAAGCAAAAGGCAAAGGACAAGATGCAAAGGGCAAGATGCAAAATGCAAAGGACAAAAACAATCGCTCACGTTGCCTTTTGCCTTTGCCCTTTGCCTCAATCCGTCGGTGGCATTTTCAGAATTTGTGGAATTTCATCGCTCTCTTCCAGCACATTGAAAAAAGTATCCAGGTAATCCCGCATTTCCAGCGTTGCCGTACTGGATAAATATTTGGAATTGCACAGCGTGTACAGGTCTTTTTTAGAGGCTTTGATCACTTTGGCGGCTTTTTTCAGATCGTCCGTTTTGATGCCGTTCGAGATCAGGAAACGATCGCGCACCGTTTTAAGGCCGGTTTCAGAAGCGGGGCTTGAGTATGGCGCGCTCACCAGGCCGGAGAAATCGAAATCATATGGAATAACAAGCACCTTGCTCGAATTATCCATGGATCGGATCAGGCGTACGTTGCGCATCATGGCCACTTCCCAGTCTGTATTGCCAATCATATATTCAAACATGGAAACCAGAGCTGCCTGATGGGTCATCAGGCTGTCGGCAGGAATACCGTATTCTTCCACCGTTTTCCCATTGAGGCGGGCCACCAACTCTTCGTCGTGTTCCACCAATATGGCCATCATGGTTTTTTTCGATTTTTCGACATGGGTATCCCGGATCGTCAGACGAATCAACCGGGCGCGGATGCTGGCGCCCGTCAGTTTTTCAAACATCCGGTAAATGATGTATTCCTTGACGATCAGTTCGTCGCCAAGGGCATTGTCGTAGCAAGGCAACACCAATTTAATTTCGTTGAGGGTATCCAGGCCCTCCGTATTAAGTTCTTTTTTCTTGAATTTGATTTTCAAGGGCGGAATTTCTGCCACCTTCCGGCGGTATTTGCCCCGGGGCCTCAATTCAATTTTATAGGTCTTCCCATCCGCCGTAATGAGGTTTCCGGGGAAGTACTGGTTCGTTTTTTTATTGGAAATAATCGTTGTGAGATCCGTTTCCAGGGTCATTTTGGCCCCTTCCTGTTGCGTCAACCGCTCATACACAGAGGGTAGATCAGGTTCCGTTTGCGCCTGCTGATGATACGGAATCAGGAAAAAAAGCAAGCCAAAAAGGATATGTGCGATGGTAGTTTGTTCTTTTTTCATTTGCCCAGAATTTAATTCTGAAATAAAAATGGTTTATTGGTATGCAGCACTTAAAAAGTAATACAAATATAAAAAACGAAAAGTTACAATCAAATATTTTGTGAAATAGATTTTTTAAGGGTTGGTTCAGAATTAATGCAAAGTTAGTGCCGATTTTCTTTTGATGTGTTAAGTTAATGCTAAAATACAAACCAATAACATTTGAACAATGCAGCAGAATACATGCTGATGAAGCGCCCGATATAAAGTATTATTGAATAAAAACCAGTACAACAGCATGAAAGTGAAGCCTCTACACCATCCGGCTCTCAAACCACTCAAACCAACCAACCTGACCATATATATTGGCAAAGATTACAAAAAAGTGTGAATTTGCTCATGGCTATCTTTTTGATAGAGAGTTACCTCTTAACTTTGCAAATTATTTTTTCCAAATCTAACTTATCATTTCCATGAAGTTAATCATATCAGGTCTGTTTCTTATTTTAGGGTCGATTACGGCTGTATCAGCCCAACAGGTAACAGGCGTTTGCGGCAACTCCACTGCGGATCAGGTGGAACACCTGCTCCCGCGCGTACGCCAGTACAATGAACAGATTGCCGTATCGGAACGCAATTCGATTCAATACGTTCCCATTTATTTTCACTTGGTCGCGGATGTAAATGGCGCAGGCAGGCACAAAGAACGTTTTGTACTCGATCAACTTTGCGATATGAATGATGCCTATGCATCGATGGACATCCGTTTTTACCTCAAACCGCACCCTACCTATGGCTTGATCGATCAGTCGATCAACAGCAATTCGGTGTACACCACTCAAACCAACGAATCTTTGATGAACAATCGCCGCCATCAGAATGCTATAAATGTATTTGTCGTGAACGAGGTGGCTGTGGGTGTAGGCGGCGATGGCACTGTGCTGGGTTATAACAACAGTTTTCGCGACTGGCTGGTGTGCCGAAAAGACCAGATTAATGGAAACGGAAACGGCACCCTGGCGCACGAGACAGGGCACTTTTTTGCATTGTCCCATACCTTCATAGGTTATGAAAGCAATCCGTTCGATGGTATAAATGACCCTACCTGGCCTATTGCGCCCGCTATTTCGCCGGGCGGCCCGTTCACCGAACGCGCCAATGGTACCAATTGCCAGACAGCCGCAGATGAAATTTGTGATACGCCGGAGGATTATAATTTCGGCTATGAGAATGGCAATTGTGAAC
Source organism: Lewinellaceae bacterium (assembly GCA_043738235.1). Taxonomy (GTDB): domain Bacteria; phylum Bacteroidota; class Bacteroidia; order Chitinophagales; family Saprospiraceae; genus M3007. The sequence goes on from JAYSZC010001018.1 coordinate 2,437, forward strand.
CGTATAACGGCCTTGCCAAAGACCCACTGGGCGCATCGGTAGACCCGATGGAAAACAATTACATGAGTTATTTTCTCAATTGCGACGATTTCGATTTTACACCCGGACAGGCTTCCGTAGTGTTATCCGATCTTTCTTCACCCCAACGCAATTACCTCGACAATACCTTTACCCCGGAGGCTACTTCTATTACTGTTCCCAATAACCTGCTGGTCACGCCCATCGGAAACGCCATGCAGCCAACTTATGATGAAGTTTTCCTGCAGTGGCAAGCCGTACCAGGCGCTACCTATTACTTGCTGGAATTTGATATTTCCTCCTTTTTTGCAACACCCAATTTTCAGTCGGTCATGGTGCCGGCTACGACGACTTCCCTGCTGTATACTTCCCTGTTACCCGGCAAACTATACCATTGGAGGGTGCGCCCTTTCAATGAATATGTCACCTGTGATCCGGGAAGAAACAGTACTTTCCGTACGCCGACTACTTCAGCGGTGCAGCATATCGAAGGCCTGGAAGCCTGGAGCATATATCCAAATCCGGCTGTATCGGGCGATGTGGCATACATGGCTGTCAAAACAAGCGCAGGTTTCGACGCAAGGATCAGCATTGTCAATCCAGCCGGCCAATTAGTATACGAGCAAAGCAATGTGGCTATCTCCGGCGGTGAAACTACCGTTCCGCTGCCGCTCGACGGACTGGCAAGCGGGGTTTATTTTGTTGTCCTGGATGCCCAAAATGGCAGGGATGTGCGGAAATTGACAGTGCTGAAATAAAAAAGGCAAAGGGCAAAGGGCAAAAAAAGGCCACTCAGACAATTTTATCTGAGTAGCCTTTTTTTGCCTTTTGCCCTTTGCTTTTTGCTTTACACCCACTCAAAATCCTCCGAGCGGGCAGCCTTTTCCATCAATGCTATTGCGAAAGCGGGCGGCGCGGTGAGTTTTCGCTTTTGCGTATCGATCCAGGCGCCGTCGACATGCATGATGGCGCATACGGCATTGTCGCTGCTGCGGATCAGTTCGTGCCGGAAGGAAAAACGGGAGGCGTCTTTGCGCAGTTTTGTGACCATTACGGTGATGTGCAATGCGTCGCCCGGCCGTACCTCTTTTTTAAACAAGGCTTCTTCCCGGAACAGGATCGGGCCGAAATGTTGCTCGATCATCAGTTGGGTGGAAAGACCGCAGGCTTCCAAGAACTCGACACGGGCGGTAGCCGCGAAGTCGTAATAGACTGAATGGCGGAGGTGGAAATTGGGGTCCAAATCGGCCCAACGCAGGGAGACGGGAATGCTGAATATATTCATGGGGTAGTTATCCGTTATCAGTTATTGGTTATCAGTTCTTTGCCCTTTGTCTTTATTGCCCCATTTCATCCGGACAAATTCGACAATGATCGGCAGTATTGAAATGCCGATGACCGCAAAAATGACCAGTTCAAAGTTCTCTTTTACAAAGGGGTGCGAACCGAGAAAATAACCGGCAAGCGTCAGTCCTGTTACCCATAAAATACCTCCGGTTACACAAAAACCGATAAATCGGCCGTACGCCATCTTCCCGACGCCTGCCACAAAGGGTGCGAACGTGCGGACAATGGGTACAAAACGCGCAATAATCAGGGTGCGTCCGCCGTATTTGGCATAAAAATTCTGTGTTTTATCGATGTACTTGCGTTTTATAAACCAGTAGTCGCGGGTGAAAACCTTGTCGCTCATAAATTTCCCGAAAAAGTAGTTGGTGTTGTCGCCCAGAATGGCGGCCAAAAACAGCAGCGGTATCAGCAGCCAAATATTGAGAATACCCGTTTTAGCGGTAATGGCCCCGGCGGCAAACAGCAGCGAATCGCCTGGCAAAAAAGGCGTCACCACCAGCCCCGTTTCACAAAAAATAATCAGCATCAGGATCAGGTAAGTAGCCAGCTGATAGTCCCGCATGATATTTTCAAGGTGTACATCGAGGTGTCGGATGATGTCAATAAATTGCGTCAGCAGATCGAGCATGATAAAATACCGGGTAGAAGTTTGTGAAATACTCGTTTAAAAGCGGGCAAAAATAGGGCAATAAACCTGCTGTTTATCATTAATAAAGAGTTTCGCCATTAAATTGGACTTTCAGGAGCAGATTGTTTTCAAAACGATAAATGCAGTTTATTTCAAGTAAGGGTAGAAAATTTCGGGAAAGCCCTATTTTGGCCCGCTAAAATCACTTGTTTACACTTCTGCCCTATGTCCTTTCTGACCAATCTTTTTAGAAAAAAATCTGTCCCCGACGCCATTTCAGCCGCGCAACAAGAAGAAATTCACGGTACCGCCGGCCTTGAAAAAAACCTTCGGGTAGGCGATTTGACCGCACTGGGTATTGCCGCCATCATTGGGGCCGGCATTTTCAGCACCATCGGTTCAGCCAGTTACAACGGCGGCCCTGCGGTGGTGTTCCTGTTCATTTTTACGGCAGTCGCCTGCGGATTTGCGGCCTTTGCGTATGCCGAATTTGCCTCCCTGCTGCCGGTATCTGGCAGCGCGTACACCTATTCTTATGTGGCATTCGGCGAATTGGTCGCCTGGATCATCGGCTGGGCATTGGTCATGGAATATGCCGTGGGTAATATCACGGTGGCGGTGTCCTGGTCGGGTTATTTTACGGGCCTGTGCGAAAGCGCCGGCTGGCATATCGCCGAATGGGCCACGATCGATTATGTCAGCGCCCGCGACGGGCACAATACCGTTGAAGCGCTGCTGAAAGGCGGCGCCACGTTGCCCGATCTGACCGATGCGCAACGCGAATCCTGGAATGCCTGGGAAAATGCGCCCCGGCTGGGGAGTTTGCGCGTCATCCTGGACATCCCTGCCATTGTAATGTCTATCCTGATAACGGCACTGGTGTATATCGGCATCAAGGAATCCAAAAATGCCGGCAATATCATGGTGGTATTGAAATTGATTGTGGTACTGCTGGTGATTATTGTAGGCGCGGGTTATGTCGATACCGACAACTGGCATCCTTTTGTACCCAATGGCTTTGGCGGGGTGATGGCGGGTGTTTCCTCGGTTTTTTTCGCCTACATCGGCTTCGATGCGCTTTCCACGACTGCAGAAGAATGTAAGAATCCGCAGCGCGATTTACCCCGCGCAATGGTATATTCCATCATCATTTGCACGGTTTTGTACATCATTATAGCCCTGGTGTTGACCGGAATGGTCAATTATAAAGAGCTGGATGTCAATGACCCGCTGGCTTATGTATTTCAGAAAATTGACCTGAAATGGTTCTCGGGCATCATTGCCGTCAGTGCGGTAGTCGCCATGGCTGGTGTGTTTCTGGTGTTTCAACTGGGACAGCCGCGTATCTGGATGACCATGAGCCGCGACGGACTCCTGCCCAAACGTTTTTCAAAAATTCACACCAAGTACCGCACCCCCGCCTTCGCCACCATCGTCACTGGCTTTTTTGTAGTGGTACCGATGCTGTTTATTCCCAGCGATACCGTACTCGATTTGTGCAGCATGGGCACTTTGTTTGCCTTCGTATTGGTATGCGCAGGGGTACTGAAAATGCAGATCACGCCCGATGCGCCGCGTGGTAAATTCCGCACCCCCTACGTGAATGGCAAATGGATTTTCCCGCTGATGCTGCTCGGGATGGCGGTTTTTTTATTCACCCGTTTTCAAAAAGACACCACGGACTGGCTCAGCAATGCCCCTCAGATACACGATGGAGAAATGTTAGTGGCGAATATGTCTGAAACGGAAGTGGCGGAAACAAAAACCATGCTGATACAACGCGATAGCGCGGGTTTTGTCAACGCCAATGGCGATTTGGTGGAATACTTAGCCTCCCTCAACCAGGAACAATACGCCGAAGTAGTCAGCAGGGTTCCTGTTTCGGATGAACACAAGTATGAATCCGGCTGGGCCTTGTTCCAGCATAAAATACCGATGTGGCTGTTTCTCATCACTTGTCTGTGGCTGACAGTATTGGCCTTCCGGCACAACCTGTCGCTGATCCCGATGCTGGGTCTGGTGTCGTGTTTTTACATGATGGCCCAGATACCTGCCAAAAGCTGGCTGGGCTTTTTTATCTGGTTGGTGATCGGACTGGCGATCTACTTTAGTTATGGATATAGAAACAGTAAATTAGCGAGAACGTGATAAATGGAACACGGATTGGACGGATTGGACACGGATTTTTCCCTCGTAGAGTAGTATAAACCACAGATTTACACAGATTTTTAA
>JAYSZC010001019.1:0-2652 GCA_043738235.1 Lewinellaceae bacterium
AGGATTTCTTCGGCAGATTTATCTTCCGGTTTTTTGTATTGAGTCATCCAGGCCATCATATCGGCTTCGGCTTTTTCCATGTTGAGCAGAGCCTCCGAATATGGAACCGATTGTTCGGGCGTCATCAGAGCCGTGGCTAAAAAAGATTTTAAAGCCCTGGCCGTCCGGTTCATATCGGCCATTTCCTTCATGGCTTCGTCGTGAATGTCCATGGTTTCTTTTTCAAGGGCTGCAATTTCTTTTTTAGAGCCGTTACAAGCGATCAGGAGCAAGCCAATACCACTGAAGAGGATCAAAAAATGGCGCATTATGTATGTTTTTGGTGAAAATATTAAAATTTCAAAGCAAAAGTAACTGGCAAAGACGCATCTGTGTACGATACTTGGGAAAAAAGCCGAATTTCGCCCCGTTTGGAATTGCTCCAAATGTGATTTATCAAATAAATGACACATACAATGCTCACTGCTATCTCGCCGATCGATGGACGTTATGCTGATAAAACCCGCGAACTCAGCGAATATTTCAGCGAGTTTGCGCTGATTCGCTACCGCGTTTTTGTTGAAATTCAATATTTTATCGCACTCTGCCAGTACAACCTGCCTCAACTCGCCTCGTTCGAAGACGATAAAATTGACGAACTCAACGCCATTTTTGAAAACTTCAACCTGGCAGATGCCGAACAAATAAAAGCCTTTGAGCGCAGCACCAACCACGACGTAAAAGCAGTGGAGTATTTCCTGAAAGAACGTTTCGACGGACTTGAACTGGGGCCGTTGCGCGAATTTGTACATTTCGGACTCACTTCCCAGGACATCAATAACACCGCCATTCCCTTGCTGTTTAAAAATGCCCTGGAACACGTGTATTATCCGCTCCTGCAGTCCGTGCGCAACCACCTAGAACAACTTGCGCAGGACTGGGCATTCGTGCCCATGCTCGCCCGCACACACGGCCAGCCGGCCTCTCCTACCCTGCTCGGCAAGGAATTCCGGGTGTTCGTGGAGCGATTGGATGTGCAGTTGGAGATGTTGCGCAGCATTCCGCACCGCGCCAAATTCGGCGGCGCCACCGGCAACTTCAATGCGCACTACGCCGCCTACCCCGATTATGACTGGCAGCGGTTCGCCAATGATTTTGTGTTCGAATTCCTCGGACTCGAACGCTCGCAGCATACCACCCAGATAGAACATTACGATTGTTTCGCAGCCCATTGCCAGGCGCTGAGCCGGATCAACACTATTTTGATTGATTTCTGCCGGGACATCTGGACCTACATTTCCATTGAATATTTTAAACAAAAAACCGTTAAAGAGGAAGTAGGATCATCCGCAATGCCCCATAAAGTGAACCCGATTGATTTTGAAAATGCAGAAGGAAACCTGGGGCTTGCCAATGCCGTTTTTCAACACCTGGCTGAAAAACTCCCCATCAGCCGCCTGCAACGAGACCTGACCGACTCCACTGTGCTGCGCAATGTCGGCGTTCCGATGGGTCACACCGTGGTGGCCATGAAATCTATCCTCAAAGGCCTGAGCAAATTGCTGCTGAATGAAGGACAATTGTACGATGACCTGGAAGACAACTGGATGGTCATTGCGGAAGGTATTCAGGTTATTCTGCGCCGCGAAGGATATCCCCAACCTTATGAAGCTTTAAAAACCCTGACCCGCGGGCGCTCGATTGTGACCCGCGAAGTGCTGCACGAGTTTATCGACCACTTGGACGTTGATGAAGACATCAAATCAGAATTGAAACTATTGACCCCGCATAACTACGTTGGACGTTGATTTTATTTTTTCAAACAAACTTAAATACTATTTTAAATGAGGCTTTTTTTAGTTGCTTTTTTATCCCTTTCAACCCTTTTTTCAACTTTATCCGCACAAATAACCGACCCGAAGGCCACCGAATTCTGGGAGCCGCAAGTACGCGTGGTAACGCCGGGTGAAGGCGCCAAACCACCTTCCGACGCCATTGTATTGTTTGACGGAAGCAACTTTTCAGAATGGCAAAGCGCCAAAGACAGCAGTAACGCAAGCTGGACGCTGAACGGAGACGGCAGCGCTACCGTTCGTCCCGGCGCAGGCGATATTGTGACCAAAAAAGCATTTGGCGACTGCCAACTGCACGTCGAATTTCGCACGCCTTCCGTGGTGAAGGGTACGAGCCAGGGTCGCGGCAACAGCGGCATCTTTTTGCAGGGGCGTTATGAAATTCAGGTACTCGATTGTTATGAAAACCGCACTTATTCCAACGGACAAACCGCTTCGGTGTACAAACAAAGCGTCCCGCTCATAAATGCATGTCGGAAGCCGGGTGAGTGGCAGACCTATGATCTTCTGTACACTGCGCCTCGTTTTAATAATGATGGCATACTGATTGCTCCTGCTCGTGTAACCGTGATCCACAATGGCGTGGTAGCACAACTCAACACCGAAATTAAAGGCCCGACAGAATATATCGGATTGCCGAACTACAAAGCACATGGAAAAAGTGGCATCAAATTGCAGGACCACAGCGACCTGGTGAGTTACAGGAATATCTGGATCAGGGAACTTTAATGCTGTCGTGAGCCGTGAGTAGTGAGTAGTGAGTAGTGAGTAGTGAGTAGTGAGTTGTGAGTCGTGAGTCGTGAGTGGCATCTCGTTAGAA
>JAYSZC010001020.1:0-2650 GCA_043738235.1 Lewinellaceae bacterium
AGGTTGATAAAGGTTGATAAGGGTTTATAAAAGTTGATAATAGCCACTCAATGAAGTAATTTTCTTCATTTTTGGATGCTATTATCAACTTTTATCAACCCTTATCAACCCTTATCAACCTTTTGAGACAACCACTAAAAGCCTGAGCAATGAACATACAAAAAATAAGTTTTAAAAATTCGGGGTGACTCATGTGTCACTCAAGTGTGCAAAACTACACAGAAATCTGCAAGCATTCCAGGGATGTTAAACAGGATTCTTACCGATTTTTTATTGGACATTTTTCTACCTTTCCACGCCAATTTCTCACAACTCACGATTCACGATTCACCACTCACAACATGATTTTAGGTCTCGAACTTTCCACCTGGTGGTTTCTGGTAGTCGGCGCGGTTTTTTCCGGCTATGCCATCCTCGACGGTTTCGACCTGGGCGCCGGCGCGCTGCACCTGTTTTTCCGGAAAGAAGAAAGCCGCCGCATTGCCCTGAATGCCATCGGTCCGGTATGGGACGGCAATGAAGTGTGGCTGGTGATCGGAGGCGGGGCGCTTTTTGCCGGGTTCCCGGTGGTGTATGCTACGGTGTTGTCGGCATTTTACGTGCCGTTTATGCTACTGCTGACGGGCCTGATTTTTCGCGCCGTCAGCATCGAATTTCGCAGCAAGGAGCCGATGCGCTGGTGGCGTTTGTTGTGGGACATCAATTATTCGGCCTCCAGCGTGCTCATTGCCGGGCTGCTGGGACTGATCCTCGGCAATGTTATTCAGGGTATCGCCATCGGGCCGGATTTTGAATACAGGGGCAGCACCTGGGATTTTTTTAATCCCTTTGCCTTGCTGACCGGACTGACCACCATTGCCTTGTTTGCCATGCACGGCGCGATTTATTTAGTGATGAAAACCGAAAATCGCCTGCATGCCCGGCTGATGGGTATGGTGGCGGTCACCAGCCGGGGTTTTGTGGTGTTGTACGTTATCCTGACAATGGCGACGCTGATTTATAACCCTGAAATGGCCGATAAATTCCGGCAGCACCCCACTTTGTTTGCCGTGCCGGCCATGGCGGTGTTGTTTGCCATCAATGTTCGCCGGCTCGCCGAAAAACGCCGCTACCTGCCGGCGTTTGTATTTTCGGGGCTGACCACGGCTTTTTTGCTACTCCTGGTGGCCATCGGTTTATTCCCGGTCATCGTTCCCAGCAATATCGACCCCGCTTTTAGCCTTACGGTGGCGAAGAGTGCTTCCACACCATATACCTTGCGCATTTTATTGCTGATTGCCGCCATCGGCACGCCATTGGTTGGGGTTTATACGGCCTTTGTTTTCTGGACCTTCCGGGGGCGGGTAAAATTGGATGAAACCAGTTATTGAGTGTTTTAGTGTTTTAGTGTTTTGGGCGGCAACGCCTGGTATTTGTTATGCTGAAAAGGCGAAACGCCAGAAAAGTTCTCGCAGAAACAAATCGGATACCTGTTTATATGAAAAAATCCATTTTACCCCTGACTTTACTGTTTTTGATGATCCATTCATCACAGGCCCAAATAGACACCTCAAACCTCAACATTTCCATTTCCGGTTATGCCGAACCGTACTATGGCTTTGATCTGAATGAACCGGCCGACGGAAACCGCCCCGGATTCGTGTATGCGCACAACCGGCACAACGAGTTCAACCTCAATATTGCCTATTTGAAGGCCTCGGTCAATGCCCAACGCGTACATGGTAACCTTGCTATCATGGCCGGCACCTATGCCAACGCGAACCTCGCCGCCGAGCCGGGCACCTTACAGAATGTTTACGAAGCCAACGCAGGTGTGAAACTTTCCAAAAACCGTGAAATCTGGCTCGATGCCGGTATTTTCAGTTCGCATATTGGTTTTGAAAGCGCCGTGGGTAAAGATTGCTGGACGCTGACGCGCAGTATCATGGCCGACAACTCGCCGTATTACGAATCCGGCGCTAAAATATCGTACACCACGCCGGACGGCAAATGGTATTTGAGTGCCCTGGCCCTCAACGGCTGGCAACGGATACAACGTGTTCCAGGCAATTCCCTGCTTTCCGGCGGCACACAAATTACATTCAAGCCCAATTCCAAAGTGACCTTGAACAGCAGCACTTTCTTCGGTACGGATAAACCCGACGATGACCGCTTGTGGCGCGCGTTCCACAATGTCTACGGCATTTTTCAATGCAGCGACCATTTTGGACTAATGCTCGGATTCGATACCGGTTGGGAGGAAAATGCAAGAGCGGGTGATGGCCCGAATTTCTGGTACAGCCCCATTTTGATCGCTCGTTATACGGTCAACGACTGCGTAACTTTGGCAGGCCGCGCAGAATATTACAGTGATAAAAACGGCGTCATCATTGCGACCGGTACGGAAAACGGTTTTCAAACACTGGGTGTTTCCGCTAATCTCGACGTACAAATTCATAAAAATGCCGTCTGGCGCATAGAAGGGAAACTGTACAACAGCGAGGATGAAATTTTTGTAAAAGGAAATGACACCAGCCGGTCAAATGCCGTAGTGACGACCGCATTTGCCGTATGGTTTTAGAAGGAAGGTTTGAAAAGTTTGATGGTTTGAGGTGGGGGTTGTGTCAAAAGGATCGGCGTTAACAACAGTACAAATTTTTATTTCGTTTTC
>JAYSZC010001021.1:0-6653 GCA_043738235.1 Lewinellaceae bacterium
CCGTGGCTGACAAATAAAGGTTGCAACGAGCGAAAACTGACCGGATACGGCACCCATGGCGGCACCGGCCGATCCGTATCGTATTCCACAATCAGGAAACAACCACCCGGTTTCAGGCAGGCAATCAGTCGGTTCAGCAGCGTTTTTTTATCGGAAACAAAATGCAGCGAATTGGCCATCAGGATGCCATCCAGGTGGCGCAGCGGGAGCGTAGTGGCGACAAAATCCAGTTGTAAGGTTTGGATCGCAATGCCATTTGGATTCGGGAAGGGTTTGAGTATTACAGGGTCTCTGTCCACTGCATAAATGATACTGCCGGCTTTCAGCAAATGCGCCAGAGCAAAGCTGAACATTCCGCAACCGCAACCCAGATCCGCCCAGGTAGCAGGAGCCGCCCGAGGAATATGATCGTTTTCAATCAGTTCAATGGCTTCAGATAGTTCCATGCATTGCTATGTGTTCCATGTGGAAATCCTACTGTGCACTATGTGGTAAATTATTCTCCGGCGCCAACCATTTCCTGTCGGCATAAAAATTCCCGAAAGGAACCAGGGAAATCAACAGCAACAGGCCTGTTTTGGCAGCGTCCCAGCGATGCTCGATTTTGGTCAAAAATACCAAAAATACATAAGCCACAAACAACGCCCCATGCACGGAGCCGACCGTGCGTACAGCTTCGGGTTGATCAAAAAAATATTTCAGGGGCATGGCTATAAACAACAGCGTCAGGTACGAAACACCCTCTATGAAGGCTATCAGGCGCAAGCGGCCCAAGGTGGTAGTGATAAATTTGAGCATCAGAGAAGTGAGAGGTGAGAGGTGAGAGGTGAGAGGTGAGAGGTGAGAAGTGAGAGGTGAGAAGTGAGATATGTCCCGCTTGGCGGCTCGTATGATTTGGGTTCGGTTTTTTCAGGCCTGTAATTGCATAGAAAGAGATTTTCATAACTGAGAATAAAATGCCATTTTTATTACCTACTCACAACTCACGATTCACCGCCTGAAAAAACCGAACCCAAATCATACGAGCCGCCAAGCGGGACATATCTCACTTCTCACTTCTCACTTCTCACTTCTCACCTCTCACTTCTATTTATATCCATGAAGACAATTCAATTGGTCTGGCGGCGGCCACTTTTGCTGGCCGCGTTATTCGTCAGTATTTATGCACAGGCACAAAACAAACTGAAACTGCCGGAAGGTGTACAATACGTCACAACAGTAGAAGGCATCACGGAATACCGGCTTGCGAACGGCTTGCAGGTATTGTTATTCCCCGATATGTCGAAACCTATTGTTACGGTAAATATTACCTACAAAGTAGGTTCCCGGCACGAAGATTACGGTGAAACGGGTATGGCGCACCTGCTTGAACACCTCGTGTTTAAAGGCACGCCCAAACACCCCAATATCCCGCAGGAACTCACCGAACACGGCGCACGGCCCAACGGCACCACTTCCTTCGACCGCACCAACTACTTTGAAACATTTGACGCCACCGATGCCAACTTGCGCTGGGCGCTCGATCTGGAAAGCGACCGGATGGTCAATTCCTATATCGCCCGGAAAGACCTCGAAAGTGAATTCAGCGTGGTGCGCAACGAATACGAACGGGGGGAAAACAGCCCCGGTTCCGTGCTCTACAAACGGATGATGGCCACTGCCTTTAATTTTCACAACTACGGCCACTCGACCATCGGCGAAAAATCGGATATCGAAAAAGCGCCCATCGAACGATTACAGGCGTTTTACCGGAAATATTATCAGCCCGACAATGCGCTGCTGTTGATTGCCGGCAAAATAGACGAACAAAAAACGCTGGACATGGTACACGAGTATTTCTCGCCCATTCCACGCCCGGAACGCCAATTGGTGCATACGTATACCGAAGAACCGACACAGGATGGCGAACGTATGGTTACCCTGCGCCGGGTAGGCGACGTACAGGTTTTTGCAGCCATGTACCGCAGTTGCTCGGGTGCGCATCCCGACTATGCGGCGCTTTCTGTGCTCTCCAATATCCTGACAGACGAACCGACCGGTCGCTTGTACAAAGCACTGGTGGAAAGCAAAAAAGCAGTAGCGGTTTACGGTGGCGCTGCCGGCTTTGCAGAAGGCGGCATAACGCGTTTTGTGACGGAAGTCCGCGCCGACGGCTCCCTCGACTCGGCCAGCCAGATCATGCTTGCCGTGCTGGAAGATTTAAAAACAAACGCACCTACTCAGGAGGAAATAGATAAAGCCAAAGTCCGCCTGCTGAAAAACCAGGAGATGTTTTTTAAAGAAAGCAGCCGCGTAGGCCTCAGCCTCAGCAACTTCGTGGGTACCGGCGACTGGCGACTGGCGTTTTTCTACCGCGACCAGCTCGAAAAAGTTACCCGGGAAGACGTGATGCTGGCGGTGGCGAAATACTTCAAATCGGCCAACCGTACTCTCGGCACTTTTATTCCGGATAAAAATCCCGACCGCTCCGAAATTCCCGCTACGCCCAATCTGGCGGAACTGCTCAAAGACTATAAAGGCAAAGCGCCGATGGCGCAGGGCGAAGATTTCGACCCTTCCCCTGAAAATCTGGAAAAACGGACGACCCGCAAGACCTTGCCCAATGGTATGAAATACGCGCTACTGCCCAAAGAAACCCGCGGCGATGTAGTCACCGTCAATATTTCACTCAATTACGGCACCCTGGAAACGGCTAAAGGCAAATCGACTATCGGCGACTTTACGGCTGCCATGCTCGACAAAGGAACGGCAACCAAAAACCGCGAACAACTCAAGGAAGCTTTGGACAAATTGAAAGCGCGCGTCAATTTCTTCGGTGGCGCCAATGGCACTAGGGTGGTCATTGATACTGACCGCGAACACCTGCCGGATGTGATCCGCCTCGTAGGTGAAATATTGCGCAAACCCGCTTTCCCGCAAAATGAATTTGACAAAATGAAGCAGGAACAATTAGCCGGAATCGAAGAGACTAAAACAGACCCGACGGCGCTGGCTTACAACACATTTAGCCGGATTTCCACGCCGGCCTACCCGAAAGATGATCCTCGGTATACCGAAACCTTCGATGAACAGCTGGCTTCCGTGAAGGCTGTAACACTGGATCAGGTGAAAACATTTTACAAGGATTTTTACGGCGCTTCAGATGGAACGGCGGCCATTGTCGGCGATTTTGATGTAAAAGAAACGGAAGCTGCTCTGAAGGAAGTGTTCGGCGACTGGAAAACACCTGTGCGCTACAAGCGATACAGTACGGATTACAAACCTGTTACGCCCAGAACAGAAGAAATTAACACGCCTGACAAAGCCAATGCCGCATATGTGGCCGGTTATGGTTTTGCCATGCGTTCCGACGATCCTGAATTTGCCGCCGTTGAATTGGGCGGATACATGCTCGGCGGCGGTTTCCTGAATTCGCGTCTGGCTACGCGCATTCGCCAGAAAGAGGGTTTGAGTTATACGGTGCGCGGCAGTTTCTCCGCCAGCGACTGGGATCAGAATGCTTCGTTTTCGTCCTTTATGATTTACAATCCTGAAAACCTGTCAAAATTAGAAGCTGCTTTCAAAGAAGAAATTGAGCGCGCTTCCAACGAAGGTTTTACTGCGGCCGAAATCGACGCCGCAAAATCAGGTTGGCTGAGTTCACAAAAAGTAAACCGTTCGGGCGATAGCTATGTCGCAGGTACTTTAAATTATTACCTGGAATTGGGCCGCGATTTCTCCTGGAACGCCAATAAAGAAAAGGCTGTATCGGAACTGAATACCGATAAAGTAAACAAAGCCATTAAAAAACACCTCGATTATTCGAAGATGATTGTGGTGAAAGCCGGAGATTTTAAAAAGCCGGTGAAACCGTAAAGTTCGTGTTTCGTGTGTGGTGTTTAGTGTTTGGGGGTGCTTCGCTTTTGGCCTCCCCTAAACGCTAAACACCACACATGAAATACCATACATATTGGATCACGCGTGTCAGTTGTTAGCAGCAGGTTGTGACATAACCGGTGTGAGCGTTACCAGTTCGATCAGCCATTTGCCGCCTGTTTTGCGCAACACCGTCGAAAAGGCCATTTTTCCAGTGTCCTTTTTGTCCCCGAAATAGTTATCCGTTTGTTCCACATGAGTTGACAGGATCAAATCCGTTGCCAGGTAACGTGTTTGCATCAACAGATTTGTTTGTTCGTGGCGGTCGGGTTTCGGCAGGCTCCTGAAATAATTAAACAGGCCGGTGTACATGGTGACTAGGTTGGCCCGGCCACGGGTAATTTCGCCCATCGGGCTGACCACTTCCGCATTTTCCATAAAAAGCGGGCCCATCGCATTGGCGTCCAGTTGCCCGAAAGCAGTTTGTACGGCCTTGTAACATGCTTCGACGCCTTGCTGGTCGGCGGCGGAAACAGATTGAGCCTGGAGATTCAAGGCAAGGGAGCAGGTGAGCAGCAGCGTTGCCAGTTTTGAAATGTTTGACATTGGTTGAAAAAGTTAAATATGAAGAGTTAGAAAAGTTGATTGGTTTACAAAATTTATAGATCATAAATCTTGTATAATTCGTTGGCTTACATTGCCTTTTGCACTTTGCCCTTTTATTGAATGCGGGCTACGGCGTTTTTGACAGGCGGCACCGTTTGCAGGTAAGCCCACATAGCCGACACTTCCACATCGGTGAGCGCTGTCATAGGCGGCATGAGCGGGCTGAGCGGCGTACCGTCGGGGCGTTTGCCGAAGCGTACGGCTTCACTGAATTGTGCTTCGGTCCATTTGCCGATGCCTGTTTCAGGATCGGAGGTAATATTGGCAGACACTGCCCGGTTGTGTGCAGGGTCTTCCAGCGGATTGCCGCCGCCGAAATAGCCCGCCGATTTTTCAGGTTCCAGGTCGTTGTTGGTTTCAAAACTGGCCGAGTGACAACGGTAACATTCCCATTTTCCGGTGGCTAAGTAACGCCCCCAGGCAATTTTGTCGGAAGGTGGCGGCGCCACAATGGCTTGCTGCGGATATGGAACCGGTTTGACGAGCATTTTATAAAACGTGTTACCCAGAAATGTTAATTCCGCAGGTGGTTGTCGGCGTTCGGAAGGCTGTACTTCCGGCGCATCGGAACGCAGAAAAGCGATAATAGCAGCCACATCGGCGTCGGCCATCAAAGGGAAGATCATAAAAGGCCCGGCAAAATGCCCATTGCGTTTAATCCCCGTGCGAAGTGTAAAGGCTAATTCGCCGTCGGTGTACTCGCCGATTCCTGCTATGGGGTGTTGGGTCAGGTTGGCCGACCATAATTTGCCGAACATTTCATGATCGGCCCATAAATGTCCGCTCAGGGTATTGTCAGCGCCGCGGTGGCAGCCGATACAGTTCGCTAGTACGATGCGGCGGCCTTCGGCTAACAGGGCGCTATCAGGTGTGATTTTGAGGTTGGGCGCCTGAATAGCATACGTCGGCAGCGGGCTGAACCCGATGAAAGCAGCAACTACAAGCAGGAGTATCAGCAGGCTTCCGAGGGTGTAACCAAGTACTTTGAATACCTTTTTCATAGGTTTTATGAATTGATGGGTGATAGAGGCGAATCGTATTTACCATTGCGTGCGGTGCGCAGCCGGTAATGCGGTGGCGGCCCAGTCGTTGAAATTCAAACACTGGCTTTTTATGGCTTCGCAGAGGTCTGTAAATGCCCAGAAATCAAAAGATATACAGATGCTGCTTAAAATGCTGAGCAATACAACCGTTCCTAAAAAGTTGTGGGAAGCATTGTGCTGTTGGATCATTTTCATTGTAGAAAAATTGATTTGGTTTAGTGTTGAAAAAATTGACAGGACAAAGGTGGGGTTGCGACAGGGGGTCAAACAATCACCCGTTTGTTGTATTCTGCATCCCTTTTTGCCGGCCAAAACGCTTGCTGTTGTGGGGAAACCGCTTGAATACAACAAAAGGGTGATTTCAGGACTCGATTTCCGTATGTACATTTGGAGCTTCCATTCTTCACCCATTATTAAAGAATCCAAAATGGAACCTATCAGAGTAGTCATTGTAGAAGACGATCCGGATATTCGCCAGTCTTTTGAAACCATCGTCGGCAGCGCGCCCGGTTTCGATTGTATAAAGGCTTTTGTCAATGCGGAAGACGCCGTGGAAGGGATTCCGGCGCTGCGACCGGATGTTGTGATCATGGATATTCACCTGCCGGGCATGACTGGTATAGAGGCGGTACAACTTTTAAAAGAGCAAATGCCTGCATTGCAAATCGCCATGTGTACCGTTTATGAAGACGACGAACATATTTTTAATGCCCTGAAAGCAGGCGCCAGCGGTTATTTGCTCAAACGGACCTCGCCTGAAAAACTATTGGAAGCCCTGCACGACTTGCACCAGGGCGGCTCGCCCATGAGCGGCGAAATCGCGCGCAGGGTCGTGAACTCCTTCCAGCGGAAAGCAGCGCCTTCGCCCGAATTGGCCGTTCTCACCGCCCGCGAAAAAGAAATTCTAGACTTGCTCGCCAAAGGATACCTGTACAAAGAAATTGCCGCCGAACTTTTTATCAGCATCGAAACCGTCAAACGGCATATTCATAATATTTATGAAAAACTGCATGTGCAAACACGCACGGAAGCGCTGAATAAGGTGTTCAGGATGACCTTGTGAGGAATGAGGAATGAGGAATGACCGAG
>JAYSZC010001022.1:0-1063 GCA_043738235.1 Lewinellaceae bacterium
TAATTTATTGAAAATCAACTTTTTAAAGGAAAATAAACAAAATTCACTTCACCTGTTGGGCCAAATATTCATCATTCATCATTCATCATTCATCATTCACCATTCATCATTCATCATTAACTTCCAGGCCTTTGCCGCCAGCTGCTGCGTCAGTTTTTCAATATAGTAACTGCCCGCAGCGGGATCGGGGATTTCGCCAAAGCTACTTTCCAGGCGCAACAAGTGCTGCACATTGCGGGCGATACGACGGCCAAAAGCGGGCGGATAAGTAACGCTTGCCCCACGTCCGGCATCGTAAGGCAACACCGTCAGTCGGTCGGCGCCGCCGAGCACGGCCGACATGGCCATCGTGGTGGCGCGAATCATATTGGTGTACATATCATTGGTGTACACCTCTTCGCGGAAATGCACGGCCGCTACCGGGAGCACAAGCGGTGCATTCCATGCTTTTAATATGTGCAGCCAAAGCAGTTTGAATGCCCGCATTTTCGCAATTTCATAAAAATAACTTTTACCAACCGGTATGCTGAACTGCATGTGTGCGGCGGTGAGCGCCGGCGAAATGCCGCGTTCAGCCAATTTTTCCAAATAAAGATTCCCCTGTTGCAGCAGCGAAACAATATCCGATACAGGATTTTCCGCAGGAGCGGGCCTTACCGAAATGACGGAAAATTGCGGGAAATTTTCCGCCGCAAACTGAATCAAATCGGCGAGATAGCGCCAGTCGACGATTTTGTTGTGCAGCGCCGGATCGTAAGCGAGTGAGCCGCGCAATTGCCCGGTTTTGAGTCCTTTGCCGCTTGCAATCTGCGACAGATGTGATAAAATAATGCCCGGATTAGCCTCTACTCCCGCGCCGGCAAAATGCAGTCCGATGAAATCGAGGTATATGCCTTCCAGCATTTGAGCCGCCGAATCCGCATCCAGGTTGCCGTTCAGGTGAAAACAAAGCCCTTCCACACCGCCTTCCAGGGCATCCAGCGCCATCCGGTTAGCCGTTGCAGGATCGGTCACCGGAATATTTTCGCATATTTCCCAAGGGTGCACGGCAGTCATCAACGGC
>JAYSZC010001023.1:0-2644 GCA_043738235.1 Lewinellaceae bacterium
TCATCAACCTTTTGAGACACCCTCGCTTTCTTTATTGGTGCGAACGGCACTCCGTTTTCATAGAGTTTTTGCCCGGTTTCATTGATTAAATTTCGGGTAGCCTGGAACATACTTCATCTTTGCATTCAATAAAATACAAGTGGACTCTGTTCCAGAAAAAAAACACAATCACTCTAATCACAACAACACACACAAATATGAAATACATATTGAAATTGGCCCTGAGCGCCCTGCTTTTCCTTGTTTTCTCCATCAATATACAGGCCCAGCCTCCCGGAGGCGGTGAAAGACCTACGATGGATCCCGTCAAAAGAGCTGAAAAACAAACGGCAATGATGACAGAACAACTGACATTGTCAGAAGCACAAGCGACTAAAGTGCATGAGATTAACCTGAAGTATGCAGAGCAATCCAAAACGATGCGTGAAGCGAATACCGACAGGTCGGCCATGCGGGAACAAATGACTGCCCTGCGCACCGCACAAGACGCTGAACTTAAAACTATGCTGACCAGCGACCAATGGGCTGCCTGGGAAAAAATACAGGCGGAACAACGCGCCAATCGAGGCGAATGGGATAAGAAAAAAGACAAAGACAAGAGTCAGACGCCTCCACCAGCACCTGCACCCCCGACCGGCGGACAATAAACCTTTCGTGAGATAACAAAGATTCGATGGGAACGACAGATGGAACCTGCCGACCGGCGGACAATAAACCTTTCGTGAGTTATTAGTTATCAGTTATCTGTTATCAGTGTGGTAACCCCTGGCTTTGCTAGTAGAGTAGTCAAGGGTTACCACACTGATAACAGATAACTGATAACTAATAACTACTTCATTTTTCGTGATTTAATAAATAAAGCACATGAAAGCCCTGCTCGTTTTCAGTTTATTCCTTACCACCCAATGGCTCGGCGCTCAAACGTTCAGCATTAGCGGACGTGTAGCCGATGACAAAGGCGTCTTTTTAACCGGCGCAACTGTGAAACTCCAGCATCCCTGGGGCGAGCTGGTAAAAGGCGCTATTTCGGACACGGAAGGCCGCTTTAACCTGACGGAAGTGGGCAAGGGCGGTTATGTGCTGACCATCAGCATGTTGGGATTTGAGGAATTGAAAGGAGAAGTGAATCTGAAAGACCAGAACCTGAATATCGGCGTGTTGCGCCTGATGGCCGATTCCAAAATATTGGACCAGGTGGAAATCAGGTCGCAAATGATTACCGCTGTTCAAAAAGGAGATACCACCGAGTTCAATGCAGGCGCCTTCAAAGTTATGAAAGATGCAGATGCGGAAGACCTGATCGGAAAAATGCCTGGCGTGACGGTCGAAAACGGCCAGATGAAGGCCCAGGGCGAAAATATCCAGCAGGTGCTGGTGGACGGCAAACCGTTTTTTGGGAATGATCCGACAGCCGCCTTAAAAAACCTACCGGCAGAGTTGATCGAAAAAGTGCAGATTTTTGATGCGCAAAGCGAGCAATCGCAATTCACCGGCTTTAATGACGGCACAACTACCAAAACGATCAATATCGTTACCAAAAACGGCATGCAGAACGGACAATTCGGGAAAGTGTACACCGGTTACGGATACGACGATAAATACCAGGCAGGCGGCAACATCAGTTTTTTTGATGGCGACCGGCGAATCAGCGTGATCGGCATGACAAATAATATCAACGTACAAAATTTCGCTGCGGAAGACATTGTGGGTACTATGGGCGGCGGCGGCGGTGGCCGCGGGGGCATGCCAGGGGGCGGACAAGCCGGCGACTTTTTGGTAAGATCTTCCGGTGGTATTACCAAAACACACGCTTTTGGTCTGAACTATTCTGATAAATGGGGTAAAAATGTGGATGTTTCCGGCAGTTATTTTTTCAATAAAGGCATCAACAACACGGAGAAAATCACCAACCGGCAATTCTTAAATGAAGAAAATATCGCTGATGAAATCTACGATGAAAGCAGCTTGAGCCGTTTCGATAATCTCAACCACCGCTTCAACTTTCGAATGGAATTCAAATTGGACAGCATGAACTCCATTATGCTGCGGCCCCGACTGACGATCCAGCAAAACGACGGGAATTCGTCAACATTCGGGAATACGGTGTTTGGCGGCAACTTGCTGAATGCAACGGAAAACAGTTACCTGTCCAATATGGATGGTCTGAATTTTAGCAACTCACTGCTCTGGCGGCACAAGTTCCAGAAAAAAGGCCGCACGTTGTCGCTCGATTTCACCTCCGGTTATGCGCCTAAAAAAGGAGAAAGTACCCTGCAATCCATCAGCGGTTTCTATGCGGGGCCGAACCCATCCATCGATTCGCTGGATCAGCGCAGCAACCTTTCTGTGAACAACTGGAACCTTTCCGGCAACCTGGAATATACCGAACCGATTGGCGCCAACGGGCAGTTGTTGCTCAATTACCGGAACAGTTACCAGCAGGAATCTTCGGACAGAAAAGTATTCGACTGGGCGGAATCGACCGGCGGCTATGATTTATTGAACGAACCGCTGAGCAATGTTTTTTCCAACGACTACCAGACCCAGCAGGGCGGTATCGGCTATAATTACACCAAAGGCCGCGATTTCAACATTTCAGCCCGGCTGAATACACAATGGGCATCGCTGGCCAATGACCAGACTT
>JAYSZC010001024.1:0-6628 GCA_043738235.1 Lewinellaceae bacterium
ACCTGGAAAGTTTCTGGTAGCGAAAACGAAATAAAAATTTGTACTGTTGTTAACGCCGATCCTTTTGACACAACAGCCCAGGCTGCCGAACAGGGTTCGGCAGTACCATTCCTCACTTCGGGATTGTCCTCAGTTGCTCCTCTATTTCGCGCAGCCGCACCCGTTTGATGGAATCCACCATCTGCGGCACCACCGTCACCCGGGCCATCTGGCACTGACTGTCCAATTCGATACGCAGCACCCGGATCTCGGCTGTTGCAAGCGAGTCGATTGTCTGACGGGTGTTTGCATCGAGGGGCGTTTCGGCGCTACCGCATGATAGCCAGCCGCAAACGGAAATAAAAGTAATGATTGCTGCAAAAATGAAACGCATGGCATATTAGAGGTGAGAAAGTGAGAGGGTGAGAAGTGAGAGTATCCCGTTTGGCGGCATTGATGGTTTTGGCCTGGGTTTTTCAGGCCTGTAATCGTGAGTAGTGAGTCGTGAATCGTGAGTGGCATCCCGTTAAAAAAATTATTGAGTTCCCACTTCTAACGGTCAGCCACTCACGATAACTAATAACGGATAACTACTTCAGCAGGCGCATGACACCCAGGGCCAGCAGTGCCTGTCCGAGGATATACGTGACCATAACCGAAATATTTCCGGTAGATATATTTCCAAATTTACCCATAGCCAACAGGCTGTCAGATAACACAAACAGGATGGCGCCCGACATCATGATCCGGAAAACAGTATCGGGAACATGGCTGCGCAGTTGCATCACACTCAGCGCCATCGCCGTAATCACAATACCATAAGCCCCGACCGGCAGGTGCAATCCCTGCGGGATACCGGGCCACAACCAACCCAGCAAGGTCAGCAAATACAACACAAAAGGAATGGCCCAAAGCGGGTTCTGGCGCAAATAACCGCTTTTGCCTTGCAGCAAAAACCACAAGGCGCCGATATAAAAAACGTGCGCCAGCAAAAAAGCGCCTAATCCCAAAACAAAGAAGATTTCACCCTTGCCTTCTGCCCTGACCATGAGCAGTATATCGCCCAGCGTAGAGAAAGCAAGTCCCGTCAGCCAGGCGCCGCGTACAAAACGAACGGGTTTTGTCTCCGAGAATACCCACACGGCCAAGGCAGGCATGAGCAAGGGTTTGCTGATAAATACCAGGTTCGGCAGATGGAATACCAATGCCGCGATATGAATAACGCTTACCAGGATAAAAATGATTTTCCAGATGTTTTTCATAAAGGGAATTTCTTTTTACCACATAGTTCACAGTAGTTTTTCACAATAGTACACATAGGGGAAATGTGTAAAAAGGTACTGTGTAATCTAAAAGGGTAAATAAAACGATGTGGACAAATGGGCGCACAATGATAGGTGAAATGTCAGGATTTTAGGCGATTTGAAGTCATTTTTACCCAGTTTTTCAATATTTGTAAGCCATATTCTGTCAGAATAGATTCCGGGTGAAATTGCAGGCCCAGTAATGGCAGGCTTATATGTTCCAGTGCCATGATTTCATTTTCTGCGCTGCTTGCAATACTCCGCAATGCTGTGCCTTCCAGCGAATGCAGCAACAGTGAATGGTAGCGCATCACTTCAAAAAACTCCGGTATACCTTCAAAAAGCGGGTGTTCAAGGTGCTGAATAACACTTGTTTTGCCATGCATCGGCACACGGGCCTTTACCACCTGCGCGCCGAAAGATTCGCCCAAAGCCTGGTGACCAAGGCAAATGCCGAGTATGGGTATCCGCTCCCTGTATTGCCGGATGAGTGGCAACATCAAACCGGCGTCGGCGGGCCGTTTGGGGCCGGGAGAAAGCACGATGGCCTGAAAATCAAGTTGTTCAAATGCAGCCGGCGGCATGGCGTCATTTCTGTACACATCGCATTCCACCCCTGTTTGCAGGAGGTAGTCGTACAGGTTGTAAGTAAAGGAGTCGTAATTATCCAGCAGCAGCACCTTCATTCTTCAATCCCGTCGCTGTCTTCCGGGTAAACCGGTCTGGTGGTCGTGGTGTTCGGGACACTTTGTTCTCCATCGTCTTCGATGGCCTTTCCGTCGTCCGGCACCTGGTAAATATTCGGTTTGGTAGACGTTTTCTGGATGCCGTATTGTTCCAGGCGATCCATCCAATTCATCGAATTCCCCCAAACATCCTCCGCAAAGGGTTTGGCGCGCATGGCCATATCTTTGGCTTTGCCGGGCAGGTCTTTCAAAAAAGGATAGGATTTGGATTCTGCCAGGGTTTGGTCGTTCAAAAAACGCACCTGCACCAGAAACCAGATCAGCACGCTGTAAATAACAATGCCAAGACCAGCCATGAGCACACCCCCCAGGGTCTGGTTGATCACGCCCAGATAAACAGCCTGAAAAGCGGATTCCATGCCCCTGGCAGCCTGGCGCAGGACAAACATGATGAACACCAGGTTGACGATAAATGCCGCTATAAACATGGATGGGTTATCCGAATGAAGCAGCGATTCGAGGATATTGGTCGTAGTGGGCGTTATCTTGAAAGCCAGTACAAAACCAAAAATATAGGCGGCAAAATTGAAAACAGTCCCGATGATTCCTCGGGAATAACCAACCCAGAAACCGTAAGCAAAAACCGCTAAAAAAACAATGTCTATGGCCATAGGCGTTACTTAGCGCACTGTCTATGAATGATTTATGCGCTAAAAACCGACACAAAGATAAGCGCTTTATTGCAAAAAAACACGATTTGTCATAAACTAATAATAGCACGGCCTTATGATAACGTTCTTCGATTTGCAAGCCGCAGCGCGGCGGTAATATTTGTAGTACTTAGCGAAACAAGAAAAGCGAGGTGCAGCGCACCGGCAATATAATATGACCGGTGCGCTGCACCTCTGAATACATCATCGCAACAATTCCTACAAATATTACCGCCGCGCTGCGGCTTGCAAATCGAAGAACGTTTGATTTGTCAATCTTCATTAAGCAGGATGAACTATCTACCGCGGCTCTTTTCAGAAAAAATCTTTCAGGTTTGTACCGACGCTGAAATGCACCACGCCGCCCGCCAGGTGGTACGATCCATAGCCCATATCGACCCGGAAGCGCTTGATTTTCAGGCCTACACCGCCGGAGAAACCGGCCAGGCTGCGGTAGTTGTTGACCGAGAGTTCCCGTTTGCGCAAATGGTTGTACCCCAGCCGGATACGAAAACCTTCGTTGCGGCCTAGCAGGAATTCGCCGTTGAAAATAAAGTGCCGGAAAAAATTGTCCACGCCGGCATTGCCTTTTTTGGAACTTTCTTCCCCAAACAAGGATACGTCGCCTGTGGCAAGGTTGGGATCGTCATAACGAATATCCCAGTCGTGCAGGTGGTGGGCAATAATAGTCATCCGAAAGGGCAGATAGCGCAGGCGTTTGCTCACGCCGAGCTGTATATCAAAAGGAAGCTCTTCGCGCAGATCATTGTACGCGACGAGTTGCACACCCGCATTGCGCACCACCACCGCCGCTGAAAACAACCTGGCGGTGTCGGAGTACAATAAACCCGCATCGGCGCCCAGCATCGAGGCCTGGTATAAATCCAGGGTAGAAACACCGAAACGCAGATTCAGACCCAGCGACAAGCGGTCGCTCAGCGGCCTCGCAGCGCCTAAGGTAAATGTCGTTTCGGAAGCCTTTACCTGTCCCGTAATATTGCCGAATTCATCCGCCTGCTTGATGTCGCCGTAGTTCATGTACTGCACGCCGCCTTGCAGCGTAAAACCTATTTTCGGCAGGTGATGGGCATACGCCACATAGCCGTGCTGAATATCGGACAAAAAAAAGTTGTGGTTGAGCGTCAGTTGGCCATCCATACCGGCATTCAGCGCTGCGGGATTGGCAGCAGCCAGCGCGACATCGTCGTCCCTTACCGTGATCTGTGTGCCGCCCAATCCCGTCATCCGAGCCGAGGGAGACAATTCCAGCAATTTAAAAATGTGTTGCCCGCCGGTAACCTGGCCGAACGAGGCCGGCAGCAGGGCCGTAGCAAAGAGTAAAAGACAAAGGGCAATGCGGGTATGTAAAAAAATATTCATGGCCATGAGTAGTTATTCGTTATTCGTTATCGGTGTTGCTAATCAAGCATTTACTATGTTTCAAATCTATGTGCCTATGTGGTAGAAAAACTCAATAATCACTCTTTCTTCCAATTCGTACGGCAAATACCCAGCTGGCAATCGGCAATCCGCACCAACTGGCCGGTTTCGTCGTACTCGCGTAATTCTCCCTGTTCCAGGGGCAAGTCCTCCCCCGGAACGTACCGGCCTTCGGCTTTCAGCGCTCCGTTTTCGTAGTATTCTAAAAATGCCCCGTCTTCTTCGTTGTTGCGCAAGGTTACTTTTTCCTTGACTACCCCGTTCGGATAATAGGCTATGCTCCAACCCTCCAGTGCGCCGTTCACAAATTCCTGTTCAACCTGGACGGAGCCGTTTTCATAAAATTTCTGGTATTTCCCGTGGTAAATACCTCTTTGGTAATGTTCAATACTTTCCACGGCGCCATTGGGGTAAAAATACTTGCGCGCTCCGTCCAACGTGTCGTTGATGTAACGCGCTTCTTCCAGCAGTTGGTCGCTTTCTGAAAAACGCTGATACAATCCCTCTTTGGCAAAATCTTTTTTCCGGCGCTCAAATCGTTCGAGATGCCCCCGTTCGTCGCGGTGTTCCACGGTTTCTACTGGATTATCAGCACAATGTACCAGACATAAAAAGAATATACTTCCGCCTAAAAGCAATGAAATACGGGTGTTTTTCATGGAATAGAAGATGTGTGGCCCAATACAACAAACGTTGATGGAGCATTGACGCAAAAAATAAAAAAAGGGATGCCCGGGAGAGTGCGAAGTCATTAGTCGTCAGTCCGTAGAGTGTGCCGTTTCATGTTTTGGAAACCCACGCATGAAACGGCGTACTCTACGGACTTCGGACTTCGGACTTGCTACGGCGTACTCTACGGACTGACGACTTCGGACTTCGCACTGACGACTTACCTGACAACCAGCTTGCGGGCGCCCGTTGCTTTGCTGTTGGAAACCAGTACGGTGTACACGCCTTGCGGCAAATCCGAAACCTGCATGACGATGGTCAGGTTGCCGCTTGCAAGCGTTTGACTGCGCAGCAATTGGCCGGCGGTATTAAATATGGTGATCTGCGTATCTGTGTTCAGGGCCTCGCCGAAAGCGATACGAACCGTTTCATCTGCCGGATTGGGCGCCAGTTCAAAGGCAATTTTTTGTTGCAGATCCCTGGTGCCCGATACTTGTGTCTGGATTGTAAAAGTACCGCTTACCAGGCCTCCTTCGCCGTCTGTTACGGCAAAACGGAAATCATCGGTGCTGGTATTAAAGCCGTAATCGAAGTAGCGAATCGCGCCGTTGTCAAGTTCCGTTTGTGTAAACTGGTCGCCGGCTTTCATAGCGCCGCCCCAGTTTTTCTGCAGAATACCAAAAGCCGGAATTGCAACAAGCGTATAAGTCAGTTGATCTGCCGTATTATTGGTGTCTTCCGCTTTGAGCAGGCTGGTCGTGATAGTGGCATTGCTGCCGGAGGGTAATTGAAGCGTGTTATTATTAACAATGAACGGGCCGCTGAGCGAAACGCCGGAGCATAATTCCAATTGGAAACCAATCAGTTGTCCACCCGAGCTGGGGTTATTGTCTTTGACCTGCAAAATCCATTCTCCCACTGCATTCTGACCGTTGAAAGCACTGAGGTTTTCAGTGGGTTTGGAAACCGCGCCATTTTGCGGCGGCGGACAGGTAAAAGCGGCATTGGCGCCATCATCGAACGCTATATTGAAATTTCCGGCATACGAGCTGCACCTGCTTTTGAACAACAATACGTTGCCGCCGGTCGGTCTGACTAAGCGTACTTCGAGGTCGCCGAAAAAGTCGTGGTTACCCTGTACTTTTTTCACATTCACATCGCTGACAGGCCCGCCGGAAGGAATGGTAATTTTAGATTCGACCGTAGGCGTCCCGTTGGAAGAGATGTTCTTCGGTAAATCCGCAGCATTAAAAGTGAGGCAGGTTTGTATCTGCACCATAAAAACAAACGGCCCCGACCACTCGACTACGCCGCACTCGTTTTTTGGGCGCGCGCGCCAGTAGTAGGCCTGACCTTCATTCAGGGTGCCTGGAATATCGAAACTGTTGGCCGCAACGGCGTAGTCGACGGCCACCAGCGTACCCGCTGCAAAAGAAGGACTGGTAGCTACTTCCACTTCGTACACATTAGCGTCCGGAACACCGTTCCAACTCAATACGGGAGAAATACCCACCCCGGAAGCGCCATCAGCGGGACTTTCCAATGCAAATGCCGAAAAGTCATTGCCCACGGTGGTCAGTTCCAGGTCAAACGTGCGTATAGTGCCGGCTTCCGCCTGAATCGTAGCCGTGAATGTTGTCTCAGGCTGACCTGGTGCAAATTCGATGGTCAACGTACTGCTGTTACCCGGTAATACGGGATTCGGACTGAAAGTACCGGTAGCGCCCGCCGGCAGGCCGCTGATCGAAAGTGTAATCGGAGTGTTGAAGCCCAGCGCGGAGGAAGTGCCGATCTCCGTTGTGTATCCATTCGGCAGGCATACCTTGTCTTTCAGGACGCC